>CAZKEO010000514.1:0-2007 GCA_964551785.1 uncultured Eubacteriales bacterium
AGTCAACGTTAGGAAACAAACCACGTAACTTTAATTTTGATCCTTCCGGTAATTACTTATTAGTGGGCAACCAGGAAAGCGATGAGATATTAATTTTCAAACGAAATGTAAGGACTGGTTTGCTAACCGATACCAAACAAAGAATCGGTGTAGGAAAACCAGTTTGCATTAAATGGATCTCAACCAACTAAAATCGTATGGAATTAAAACCTGTCTACCCTTCCGCAAAACCGAAAGGCCATTATGCACCCGCCATCATTCATAACGGAATTATCTATGTAAGCGGGCAACTTCCCCTGGATACCAATGGTGAAGCACAACTGGGAAGTATAGAAGAGCAAACTACGCTGTGCATGAAAAACATTGAAACAATATTAAAAGCCAGCGGCAGCGACCTGGATCATATTATAAAAGTAAATGTGTTCATTGCCGATATTGGCAACTGGGGTAAGTTCAATGAAACATTTGCAAAGATAATGGGTGATCACCGTCCCGCCCGGATAGTAGTACCCTGCAACCTGCTAAACCGCGGATGCGGAATAGAAATTGATTGTATTGCTTCGCTTACAGATAGTTAAGAGCCGCGAAAATACTGGACTGGAATGAAAGCAAAAAATCACGATTCATAAGGGGTTGAACTGTCCAGGATTACTAGACAGTTCAAATTAACTGCACCAGATGGAAAGAACTGTGCAACTGATTTTGTAAATGCCGAAGGAATCTTCATATAATAGAATCCATCCCAGCACTTATGTTCTCTTTTTCTAGGACAGTACGCCGCAACTCGATATCATTACTACTGAATCGACCCAAATAAAAATTTGGCCAAATTGAGAATTCAATTCCCAATTTGGCCAATATACTATCGTCTAAATATTATTCGATGATCCCGCCATAGGCAGTTTAAAGCCAGCCGGTGAGCTTAATAACGTCTTTGAACGTTAGATAAATCACCAAGCCAATTACTAAAAGCCAGGTATAATAATGGATGTTGTACCGTGCTTCATCAGAAAGCGGACGTCCAATAATTGCCTCTATGGTGAAAAACAATACCTGGCCGCCATCAAATATAGGTAGCGGGAGTAGGTTAAACACGGCAAGGTTGATGCTTATAAAGGCGAGCATAAAGAGAAACAATTTCATGCCCATGGCTGCAAACTGTGTTACCTGGCAGACAAGCATAAGTGGCCCACCTAATCCTTCGCGACTTTTAGTAAGCCCCTTAATCGCTCCAGCTGTCTGAGTAATTAATGACCACGTTGCTGACCAGCCAGCTGAAAGTGCTTGGGTAAAAGGCATTTTTTCTACGTGCCAAGCAACTCCTAAAATTGGCTTACTTTTATCCCCTTGTTTTTGAACGCCCGGAGTAATCGGCACTTCTAATGGTCCACCGCTGCGCTCTATTTTAAGTACAACAGGTTTATCTATAAATGCCTGGAGCGCTGTGGTCACTTCCTTTATTGTGGCCGTGGGAGTATCAGAAACTGCAACGATTTTATCGTTAGGCTTGAGTCCAGCTTTTTCTGCAGGAGAGTTGGGATTAACAACCCCGATTAATGCAGGCTTATCTTCACACCAGGAACCAATGCAGGGTGCACCGAGACTGAAAAGGAAAGTGAGTGCTGCGTAAGCAAAGATAACATTAAAGAGAATGCCTCCAGCCATAATAAGAAGCTTTTGCCAGTAGGGCTTTGAGGTAAAAGATTGATCACCCTTAGCATGTGCTTCCTGTTGTTCTCCTTGTCCGACTTCCGGATTGCCCGCAACTTCAACATAACCACCAAGCGGAATTGCTGAAAGTGCAAAAGTTGTTTCACCAATCTTCTTTTCCAGCAAACGAGGGCCAAAGCCTATGGAGAATGAAGGAACGCGTACATTAAAGAGTCTTGCAAAAAGGAAATGACCAAATTCATGGAAGATAATCAAGAAGCTAATCCCTAGGATTGCGAGAATAATAAGCGGTAAATTACACCAGAGCGTACTGACCAATGTAGTAAGTGATTGCGT
>CAZKEO010000515.1:0-2001 GCA_964551785.1 uncultured Eubacteriales bacterium
GTCGTTTTATTCAAAAGTCGCCTATCGAGCTGAAAGCGTTCTTCCAAGCAACTGGTTTAGCAATGAGTTATGAGGATTTGACGTTCTGCCAGGATTATTTCCGGGATACTGAGCAACGGAATCCGACGATCACGGAGATCCGAGTCATTGATACTTACTGGTCGGATCATTGTCGCCATACAACGTTTAATACTCAGATTGAAGAAGTTTCTTTTGCAGAAGGGGATTTTGCACACCCACTGACCATGGCTTATCAAGAATACCTCAGGTCTAGAAACTATGTCTATGGTGAGAATCCTGCGAATAGAGATATCTGTCTGATGGATATTGGTGTAATAGGTATGAAAGAGCTAAAGAAGAGAGGGCTTTTAGCAGACCTCGATGAATCGGATGAGATTAATGCCTGTAGCATTGTTGTCAATGCCGATATCAACGGCCAAAATGAAGAGTGGCTAGTGATGTTTAAGAATGAGACTCATAATCATCCAACCGAGATTGAACCGTTCGGAGGGGCTGCTACCTGTTTGGGTGGTGCCATCCGTGATCCTCTGTCCGGCCGCACTTATGTTTACCAGGCTATGCGTGTGACCGGGAGCGGGGACCCTAGGGCAAAGCTAGAGGATACACTATCTGGAAAGTTGCCTCAAAGAAAGATCACTAGGGGTGCGGCCTCGGGATACAGTTCCTATGGTAATCAGATCGGAATTGCCACAGGACAAGTTACAGAAGTCTATCATGAAGGCTTTGTTGCCAAACGGATGGAAATCGGGGCAGTGATTGCGGCTGCTCCCCGTAAAAACGTTGTACGCATTGCCCCTGAGCCAGGGGATGTTGTCGTTTTGGTCGGCGGAAGAACAGGTCGAGATGGGTGTGGGGGTGCTACAGGCTCTTCAAAAGAGCACACTTGTGAGTCCTTACTGACCTGTGGTGCGGAAGTGCAAAAAGGAAACCCTCCCACAGAACGCAAAATCCAAAGGCTTTTTCGTAATGCGAAGGTAAGTACTCTAATCAAACGCTGTAATGATTTCGGTGCAGGTGGCGTTGCCGTAGCCATCGGAGAATTAACAGATGGCTTAGAAATTAATTTGGATAGTGTTCCTAAAAAGTATGATGGTCTTGACGGAACAGAACTTGCGATTTCTGAATCCCAAGAGCGCATGGCAGTGGTGATTTCAGCTGAAGACCTTGACAAGTTTGTCAGGTATGCACAGGAAGAAAACCTGGAGGCTACTTTAGTAGCCAGGGTTAGTGCGAACCCCAGACTCAAGATGTTTTGGCGGGGGCAGACGATTGTCGATGTTAGTAGAGAGTTTCTCAATACTAATGGGGTTAAACAGAAAACAAAGGTTCTTGTGAATCTTCCAAAGGCAGATCATAACTACTTTCAGAGGCTTCCAGAAGCAGTTGAGCAAAAAATAGAGTTAGTTGCCGACAACATCTCCTATATTAAAGAGTCTTGGTTAGTCAACTTAGCGGACTTAAATGTCTGTAGCCAAAAAGGATTAGTCGAGAGATTTGACAGTAGCATCGGGATGGCTTCCGTTCTAATGCCGTTGGGTGGTAAGTATCAAACGACCCCGGCAGAAGGCATGGCGGCAAAACTCCCGGTGCTAACTGGGGAAACCAATACTGCAACGATAATGACTTATGGCTATAATCCACTATTAGCTGTTTGGAGTCCGTTTCATGGTGCCCTATATGCTGTGGTTGATGCGGTCACCAAGATTGTGGCCTTGGGAGGGGATTATCGCCAAGTACGGCTTACTTTGCAAGAGTATTTTGAAAAGCTGGGAACTGATCCGGAAAAGTGGGGGAAACCGTTCAGTGCTTTACTTGGGGCATTTTACGCGCAAAAAAAATTAGGTATCCCGGCCATTGGGGGTAAAGACAGTATGTCCGGTACCTTTATGGATTTGAATTTTCCTCCAACCTTGATTGCCTTTGCTGTCAGTGTCCCACGTGCAAATAAAGTTATGTCCCAAGAGTTTAAACACATCGGTT
>CAZKEO010000516.1:0-1999 GCA_964551785.1 uncultured Eubacteriales bacterium
AGGATCGCAATAGCGGACTCCGGTAAGAACCGAGTCATCATTGTCAATACCAGCGGGACTATTTCCTGGAACAGCGATGATTACGTCAGTACCCTGAAATTGAAAAGTCCCAAGGATGTCAACGAAACGACGACCGGAAGGATCGTCATAACTGAAAGTTCGAGCACTACGGGAACGGTTGCCAATTATACCAGGGGAAGGGTAATAGAGGTGGACACTAGCACCAATCAAGTTGTCCTCAGCATCAGCGCGGACGATGCAGGTATCGACCTGTATGGTCCTTACAAATGCCAGTATGTAAACGAGGGAGCCGGATCCTTCCTGATTGCCAGTTCTACCAGTGGAAAAATCCTTCTCGTTTCAAGAGATAAGGCTACCGTAAAGGCGTATGCAGACCTGAATGGCTATAGAAGCGCCTACAGGCTTTCAGACAAAAGCGTTGTAGCGATAATAGGGGTCATGAAAAGGGTATCCGAAGCCGACTATACTATGGCTTCCCCCACGGTAAACACCGAAAGCTACCCTTCGCTCAATGCAGACCTGATCAATAGCAACGTCAATTATTGCGCTTATAATTCTGTGAAAGACACCTATGTCTTTTCCTACAATTCCTACCCGAGTAAAATTGTAGAGGTGGAGTTGAAAACAGCGCCAAATTATGAAATTATCTGGACTACTGACAGCGCAGGATCGGTATTCCTGAGCTACCCCAAAGATGTAGATATTCTCCCGTAGGAGATTATCCGCCGCTCAAGCAATACTGTTTAGAGCCACAATAGGTCAGGCGTCCCGCCTGACTGGCAGATAGGTCAGGCAAGATGCCTGACCTATTTTTCTAATAATAATTTTTTTTCGTGCATTTTCGTATGTTTCGTGGGCAGGAATTATATTTTCAAAGGAGGAACCCGATGAAATCTCTTACAAAACATCTCTGGTTCAACACGAAGACCAGGAGGGACTACCTGAATATCACCCAACAGGTGGCGGAACTCGTGAGGGAAAGCGGGGTGAAAGAGGGGCTTTGTCTGGTTAACGCCATGCACATAACCGCCAGTGTATATATCAACGACGACGAGAGCGGTCTTATCCAGGATTACGACGAGTGGCTGGAGGGTATCGCGCCCCATGAACCGATCTCGAAATATCGCCACAACCGCACGGGGGAGGATAACGGCGATGCTCATTTGAAAAGCATGCTTGTTCATCATGAAGTAATAATTCCTGTAACTAACGGTAAACTTGATTTCGGTCCCTGGCAGCAAGTTTATTATGCCGAGTTTGACGGACAACGCAGAAAAAGAGTTTTAATAAAAGTTATGGGGGAATAAGAATCTGTAACGCAGAATCGTATTCTGCGGAAATAATAATAACTGCACAGATTAAGAATCTGTGCAACAGAGAAATGAAAAGATTAAAAAAGAAAATTGATTTCTTCGATCGTGTCTATAAAATTGTTGCTAAGATTCCTAAAGGAAAAGTTACTACTTACGGTGCTATTGCTGAAGTATGCGGAATTAAATCTTCAGCAAGAACAGTTGGATGGGCATTGAACGGTGCTAAAGAAACCGGATTACCATGCCATAGAGTTGTGAACCGTTTAGGTGCATTAACCGGAAAAGTACATTTTGGAGATATTCATTTAATGGAAGAACTCCTCCGAAGTGAAGGAGTTGAATTTGATGATGAAGGTTGTGTTATTATGAAAAAATATTTCTGGCAGCCGAAGAAACTTACAAACAGTAAGAGAAAGAGTACGAGTACGAGTAAGAGGTATAAACGTTAATACCTTACAACTTTTATTGATGAAACTCCGCCGTCAATTCTAATAAAAATTTTCTTTACTGCATTATTAAAATTTTCCGTTTCGTAATGCCCGGATTCTCTTTTGGTAAATCCGGTAAAATCCCGCGATACTAAAGCCATATCTCCATCAATAGAACAACCGGAGTTACTAGGAATTTCAAGTGTTAAACTTGCAACTCCCATTTCAATATCTACA
>CAZKEO010000517.1:0-1995 GCA_964551785.1 uncultured Eubacteriales bacterium
TAATCCCACATTCTAGTGCCACCAAGTGCTGGTCCAAGGGCCGTATCGTGAATACAAATAATAGCTTTTAGTCCAGAAGCAGGATCATGACACATCACCAATTGTTCATAGCCATACTTTTCTAAGTTTTTAAAAATTTCCATTAAAATATCCCCCTCTTTTTTACGTAGGTCTATTTCCTGTCCATTGCTATTCATTGCAAAAACCATGCCAAGCGGTATGGTGTCGCTAAGCAGTTCTTTGCATACAAAAAACCTGCAATAATTTGCAGGTTTTGAAAATTTTTGCAGTACATCTGTGCAATAAATTGCAAAATGGATCATCTAAAAGAGATGTGATATTTCTTAATTTTATAGTAAAAATTGCGCATGGAAATGCCTAATTGTTTAGCCGCAGCCTCCTTACAACCTTTGTTTGTTGCTAGCGCTGCCACAAAGGCTTCATACTCGGCTCGATCCAGAGTTTCAGCTAGGGTACTAGTATTAGCAATGGGTATTTTAGCTGCATCACAACTCCCAGCCAACAGCAACAATGGTGGCAAATGACAAAGTAGCATGGTCGTTTCACTAAACCCCATGTTAATCATGCCGCGGGCTAAAACATTCTCTAATTCACGAATATTCCCTGGCCAGAGATAGTTGCCGAAAACCTGTAAGGCTTCATTCGCTACTAATTGCACATTACGCCCATATTCCTGATTAAGTTTTTTAAGTAAAAATTGCACTAAATGGGGCATTTCATCCAGCCGTTGACGTAATGGTGGAATGGCGATTGGAAAAATATTAAGACGGTAATATAAATCTTCCCGGAACAGACCTTTTTTTACATCAAGGGATAAGTCCCGGTTCGTAGCGGCAATAACACGCATGTTAACAGGAATAGGCTTAGTCCCGCCAACCCGCACAATTTCCTTTTCTTGTAATACCCGCAGCAGTTTAACTTGCACCCCTAAGGAAATTTCTCCGATTTCATCCAGAAGAATGCTACCGCCGTCTGCTTCTTCAAATAAGCCTTTTTTACCGCCTTTGCGTCCACCGGTAAAGGCGCCTTCTTCATAGCCAAATAATTCGCTTTCTAATAAAGATTCAGTGAGAGCGGCACAATTGATCCTTACAAAAAGGTTGTCTTTACGTTGGCTGGCGTGGTGAATCGCATGAGCAAAGAGTTCCTTTCCTGTCCCTGTTTCACCAGTCAATAGCACAGTCACTGGTGTGCAAGCTGCCCGGCGGGCTAGTTCAATCGTGTTTAACATGGCCGACCCCTGGGCCACAATGTCATCAAAGGTATAGCGACTTTGAATTTTTCGAATGAGAGATTTCATGCGCCCTAGCTCTTTATTGAGTTGCCGTATTTCCGAAACATCATGCACAACGGCTACACTGCCTTGTAATTCACCATTTATAATAATGGGAGCTGCATTGACAATTACTTCTTTGCTTTGGGGACCTACGTGCAGAGGAACACCCCGCACAGGTACCAAGGTCTTCATCACCCTAATATGCACACTTTCGCCTTCACAAATATCAATGGTTGGAGATTTCCCCAGCACAGCTTCCTTACTAAGACCAACAAGGTGAGTATAGGCTGGATTCACTAGGATAATTTCTCCACTTTGATTAACAACCGAGATCGCATCTTGTGAAGATTCAATAATTGATTCTAGTAATGTTTTCATTTCTGTGATATTAATAATTTCTCCCGATAGATTTATTAGATCCGTAATATCTCGAAAGACAGCTACAGCCCCAATAATCTTATCATCCCCATCACGAACGGGCATACGGCTGGTTAGGATTCTCAAATTGCCAATTCTTTGTTGTTGGTTTAGTTCAGGAATACCTGAACTAAGCACTACTGGTAGTCGAGTTTCAGGAATGACCTCCCTTGCCAGTCTTCCGAGCATGTCTTCCCCTTTAACCGCCATAAGCTTTACGGCAGCACAATTAAAGAAACTAATAATTCCTTGTTCATCCACAGCAATCATGGCGTCATAGG
>CAZKEO010000518.1:0-1993 GCA_964551785.1 uncultured Eubacteriales bacterium
ACTTTGGTTAGTATTTTTCCGTCATTTTTGATCTGTACAATCTTGGGGTTTTCTCAGCTGAGTTCTTACAACATAAAAGTGGTTGCTCTCATTGCGGGTAAGAATATTCTATACGGAATGGCTTTTTTTTTACGCTTTCAAGGCATCCATAGCTTAGGCCCTTTTCAAGGAGCATTTCTCGCCGCTGTGCAGCCGGTACTAGTTGGAGTTCTTTCTCTCTGCCTCTTAGGTGAGAATTTAACTCAGCTTCAATGGCTCGCACTACTAGTTGTGGCTATAGCTTTGATGTTACCAACAAAGCTTGAAACACGAGAAGATTGGAAATCAATACTTATATATGCGTTTCTTCCAGCGCTATTGCTTTCGCTTACGGTAGTTTCGGATCGTTGGGTGTTAACTACATTTTTGTCTCCAGATTCATTTTTCATTATAGATAAAATCACTCTTTTACCATCTGTTTTTGTTTCTTTACTGTTATTTCAACCCAATTTATTTTTTACGACGAGGCGAGTAGCTTTGGATACATCTGATAAAATGAGAACTATTTTATGGTTTGATCATAAAAAATGGAAAGTGTTTGCCTGGGCACTGGCACTTGCGTTACCCTGGACATTAGCCTCTTATACTTATGCGCTTGCTTTATCGCATGATAAGACAGCGCTTATTACAGTTATTCGCAACCTCGCCTTCCCTTTAGCAGCCATTGGAAGTGCCTATTTTTTTTCCGAGCGCTTAACAAGACGACGCGTGATTGCGCTTTTCTTGGTAATTTTTGCTTGTATCCTGACTTTATAGTAAATTAGTGCTTTCAATATGCTGCTTAAAAAAGGAAAAATATCCTGATGCTTACTAATTGCTTTTCGAATACCGCGTGCTAAATTGAAAAACGTGTCAACTCCTCCTTCCCTTTGGTTACTAGCAGATATAGGTGCTACTAACCTACGTTTCGCACTTTATAATCCACAACAGGGAGTTTATCGTAATGAGTTTCAAGCATTAGTAACACAATATAGTTCCTTGTCAGTAGCATGCCAAAGCTATTTAGAAATGCATAATACCACCATAAATGCTGCTGCAATTGCAATTGCATGTCCTGTTTTGGGAGATGAAGTAACCATTACCAATTACTCCTGGAATTTTTCACAACATGAACTTAAACGAGACCTCTGTCTGAAGCATCTTGTGGTTATTAATGACTTGCTAGCCGTTGCTCAGGCAATTCCCTTTTTGCCAGAACATACTATCCATCCCTTAGGACCTACCGTTCCCATAGATGTATCCTGTCCAAAAGGAGTATTAGCACCAGGGAGTGGCCTAGGGACAGCAACACTTATTCCCATCGCCAATGACTGGTATGGATTTGCCAGCGAAGGAGGACACGTGACTCTCGCTGCTACCGACAACTTTGAGATATTGGTGATTGCTGAATTAGCTAAGCGATATGGACATGTGTCTGCTGAACGACTTGTGTCAGGACAGGGGATTGTTAACTTGTATAAGGCAATCTGTGATCTTGGGAGTTATCCAAAACTTACAACTCTCACAGCTAAAGCCATTGTGACTGCTGCAGAAACGGACCCTTGTGCAAAAAAAACACTGACCTATTTTTCACGCTTTTTAGGAAACATTGCAGGTAATCTAGCGCTAAGCCTAGGTGCTCGTGGAGGTATTTACCTGGCTGGAGGCATTATACCAGAACTAGGAAAGTCTTCTAATGTAAATGCCTTTCGTACAGCTTTTGAAAATAAAGGGCGGTTTTCTGCTTATTTAAGAACTGTCCCTACCTTCTCAATTACTCATCCTTTACCAGCCTATGTTGGACTGCAAAAACTAATTCTCGAAATCACTTCGGAAACAAAGTAGGTTTTATTAGCTTGGATATAATTTCTGATCTTCTAAAGTTACTCTCTCTCTAATAAGTTCATTGCTGGAACTTCATTTTAGCTCCTTATAAAGACAACATTTCATTAATTCAAAATTATTTTTTGGTCTC
>CAZKEO010000519.1:0-1989 GCA_964551785.1 uncultured Eubacteriales bacterium
CAGACTTGCCACCATTTTGCGCAGCAGTCGCTGTTTTCTCAGACGTCCCTGCCACAACGTTTGCGTTCGCTGCCACTTGCTGGATGCCTGCTGACAGTTTCTCAATTACTTGGGACGCTTCATCGACTGCACTCACTTGCTGCTCAGTACCTTGTGCCACTTCAGTAATGGAAATTGCTACTTGGTTAGTTGCCTGCGCTGATTGCTCGGCACTTGCCGTTAATTCTTCTGAAGAAGCTGCAAGTTGTTCCGCGGAAGAAGCCACATTCCTAATAACAGTACGTACCTGCTCCGTAAAATCATTCAGCGCTGTCCCTAATTCCCCCACTTCGTCAGTTGCTGTCACAGATACTCTCTTTATACTGATATAACCATTTGCATCCTTAGATATACTGCTTAACATATCCTTTAAGGGATTGACGATCATTCGCGTAATGACCCAGGTAACTAGCAATCCTAAGATAACAGACAACATTGTAATTCCAACTATTAGCTTTGTTACAAAGGACGCTGTTTCCTCAGTATCTTTTCTTAACTCGTTCGCTACCTTGGCATTATATTCAGCCAGTTCCCTGAAATAAAGATTTGTCTGAATTAAGTGGGGCATTACCTTTTCACTGAAATATAGATATGCCTCCGGTTTCTTTCCCGCAGTCACAAGATCTAATGCTATCTTTCGTTCTGCTGTATAGAGTCGTAACTCTTCTTTTAGCTTTGGTACTCTTTCCGTTTCATATGGATCTAGCTTTGTGTTCTCATAATCGAGTAATAATTTATTAGTCTCAACAGTCCTCTTGTTAATATCCTCTACAAGTTTCTTATCTCGGGTAGTATCTGCAGGAGCAAGGATGAGTTGCCATACATCTGCTTCTACAGCCCTGGACTGGTTTCTTAAATCATTTAACCATTGGACGGGTAGCAAACGGTCACTATACATTTCCTTTGCCTTATCAGACATGGTTGAACCTGCGTAATACGCTACGCCCCCAATGCTCAACATTAAGGTAATAAGAATAATTGCCAGGCTTGCAATTTTTTTTGCAATTTTAAAATTTACGAACCACTGCATATGTACCCCTCCTACTTTGTGATTTTTGCCAACCACAATTTCCGTTAACTATACTATAGCTTCGTGGTGCCATCACCTAACTCCACGTAATTTTGATATGATTCGACATATAAAATCTATTTCCTTTTAAATTTGACATTATTCTGCAAACTTAACAAATTGTTAACAAAACTATATATTGCCACACTAAAAAAACACAAAGAGCGTAAATTTCACATTGCGCCTTTGTGTTTTATTTTTTATATTTCAATATTTCTAAATGTTACCACTTACCCCGTGTATAAGGCTCTGGCCACGGAATTTCTTGTTGCAAAACATGAGCAGCCTGTAAAGGCCAATAAGGATTACGTAACAACTCACGACCAGTGTATACAAGATCGACACCAGCCTTTACTAATTGCAAGGCTTGAGTAGGCTCAGTGATTAATCCTCCACCTAGTATCGGTAGACCTGTTTTCTGTTTTATGATGAGTGCCATAGGGATTTGGTAACCTGGAAAAACCCGTGGCATGATAGAAATAACAGCCCCCGAACTAACATTGACCAAATCAATACCAAAATCTTTGATTAGATTGAGCATATCAGCCACATCGACTGGTTTATTGCCCTCCTCATGATAATCATCTGCTGACACACGCACAATGATTGGCATATCTTCAGGAACTACAGCCTTCACAGCTACTAATACTTCCTTGAGGAGACGCACCCGATTGTCTAGGCTTCCTCCATATTGATCCGTACGGTGATTTGCCAGGGGTGATAAAAATTCATTAATTAAGTAGCCATGAGCGGCATGTAATTCAATAACATCAAAACCAGCAATAACTGCCCGTTTTGCCGCCTGCACAAACTTTTCTACAACTTCCTGGATCTCTCCTACCGTCAAAGCCATAGGCATACCCCAATCTTCGTTAAAAGGA
>CAZKEO010000520.1:0-695 GCA_964551785.1 uncultured Eubacteriales bacterium
CGCCTTGTCTAGCGCAAAAAATCCTCGGAGTATTCTGCCTTGTTTATTCCTTGATCGTCCCTAAACCAAATCCGTCAAAGGTAAATACAAGCCTAAAATATTTCCCCTTGTAAATCAGTATTTGCATATGCTAAAATTATAAACTGTAGGATGGTATCTTAGTTTAGTGTTTTCAAAGAGTAGTATGGCGAGAACGGAAGGCATATCGGGTCTGCGGACCTCTGTGTAACCATGCGCTTTGCTCATGGTTTTTCTGTTTTTAGCACAAAAAACAGGAGGTTGGTAGTATGGTAGTTGTAATGCAAAAAGGAGTAAGTCAGGCCCAAATTCAAAAGGTGGAAGAGCGCCTTAAAGCAGAAGGTTTTAGTGTTCACCTCTCTCAAGGAGTAAATCGCACCATCATGGGTGTCATTGGTGAACCAGGTCAGATCGACCCTCAAATTCTGGCATCCTTGCCAGGCGTCGAGAAGGTCGTTCCAATTATGCAGCCCTTCAAGCTGGCTTCACGCGATTTCAAACATGAGAATTCAGCCATTCAAGTAGGTGACCGCTTTATTGGCGATGGTCATGTTACAATCATTGCAGGTCCCTGTGCCATAGAAGGTCGCGAGAGCTTTCTGGAAGCAGCGATGGCAGTTAAAGAAGCCGGTGCTGATATGTTGCGAGGAGGAGCCTTTAAACCACGCACCTCCCCC
>CAZKEO010000520.1:705-1988 GCA_964551785.1 uncultured Eubacteriales bacterium
AAGTAATGGGTCAAAAGTCAATTGCTATGGTGCCCGGATATGTTGACCTTATTCAAGTAGGCGCACGTAATATGCAGAACTTCTTTCTGCTCCGGGAACTAGGTAAGGTAAATAAGCCAATTCTGCTAAAACGAGGCATGTCAGCCACAATTGAAGAATGGTTGATGGCCGCTGAATATATACTGGGAAGTGGTAATCCTCGGGTTATCCTTTGTGAGCGTGGGATTCGTACCTTTGAAACCTACACCCGCAACACCCTGGATCTTAGTGCAGTCCCTGTCATCAAACATTTAACGCATTTACCGATTATCGTTGATCCCAGCCATGGTACAGGTAAAAGAGACTTAGTAGAACCCATGTCCCTGGCTGCAGTAGCCTGCGGTGCAGACGGACTGATGATCGAAGTACATCCAGATCCAGCCAAAGCTTGGAGCGACGGTCCACAATCTCTAATCCCGGATGATTTTGCCAAATTGACCAGAAAGGTTCATCACCTGGAGAAGATGTCATTGCTGGAAGATTAGACAAGGTGATGAAAGGATAAACAAATGATTAATAAAGTGGGAATCATCGGTCTGGGCGTTATCGGTGCATCCCTGGGTATGGCCCTGCGTAATAGCCGCCCGGGAATTAGCATCGCCGGCCGCGACTTAGATATAGAAACGGTCAGGCAAGCAATAGAAGTCGGGGCTGTTGATGAAATCCTGGATGATAAATGTTTGGGAGAATGCGACCTCATCGTAATTGCTACCCCGCTGAGGATCATTCCCCAAGTGGTTAAGGATATTAAGGGACAATTAAAACCTGGTGCCATTGTTAGCGATGTAGGCAGCGTTAAGGGCTGGGTGATGCAGATTTTGGAGCAAAATCTACCCGATGGAATTCACATTATTGGCGGACACCCTATGGCAGGTTCAGAAAAAAGTGGCCTGAGCGCAGCTGATAAGTTCCTCTTTCAAAACGCGGCGTATGTCTTAACCCCACAACCGCATATGCCGACTGAAATCGTTGAGGAACTGCAGCAATTAATAAGCGCTATTGGCGCCCGAGTCGTAATCATGGATGCGCAGGAACATGATCAGGTAGTGGCCCGCGTAAGTCACTTGCCACATCTCATGTCAACTGCACTGGTTAATAATTTGCAGGATAAACCTCATGCAATCGCTCTAGCCCGGGGTGGTTTACGCGATACCACCCGAACTGCTGCATCTGACCCTGAACTATGGGAAGATATATTAATGCTTAACGCAGAAGCAGTAACCCATGAATTAAAAGGCATGTTG
>CAZKEO010000521.1:0-550 GCA_964551785.1 uncultured Eubacteriales bacterium
CTTATGCTATCAAGTCAACCATGTTCATTCTGATACCGAAAAAAGGTTGGCTTTAGCAAAACTGATCAAGCAAGCCTCGGCTAGGGTTGGGGGTCCTGCTAGCGGGATTATTTATGTTGCTACTCGCAAGGACTGTGAGCAGGTAGCCGGTTGGTTACGTTCCCAGCTTGGAATTAAAGTTGGTTATTATCATGCTGGATTATCTCCCCAGGACAGAACAGAAGTCCAAGAGTTGTTTATCCGTGAAGAACTACCAGTGGTGGTAGCGACCAATGCGTTTGGGATGGGGATTGATAAGGCTAATATCAGGTTTATAGCCCATTATTCTTTACCAGCTAGCTTGGAAAGCTATAATCAGGAAGTTGGACGGGCAGGACGAGATGGCCTACCTGCAGAGTGTTTATTATTATTTGCCCCCAAGGATAAAGCGCTCCAATCCTGGATGATTAAAAATGATACCTTAGGAACCCAAGACTTACAGGCATTTTCAGCCTTTCTGAAGGGGAAAGCAACTGGTACGATGTTGTATTTAACTTATGAAGAATTGGCT
>CAZKEO010000521.1:560-1987 GCA_964551785.1 uncultured Eubacteriales bacterium
GCTGCGGACGTCATTGCCACGATGTGCATTGAAGCAAAAGGTTTGGAAGAGACTAAGGTGAGGGTGGCAGTCAGTGAGCTGGAACGGGTCAAAGCCCTGCACCTCATCGAGCGGGACAGCACAGGTCTAAAATTAGAAATTATCAATCCTAGCATAGAGCGTGACATCCTAATAAGTGCGTCAGAACGGCTCACCAGACTCACAGAGGAGCGCCTGAAAAAGCTGGAGGTAATGACCAGATGGATTAATACCTCACGTTGCCGCAGAGTGGCTTTGTTAGCGTATTTCGGGGAAGAAAAACCGGGCGACCCTGCCGTTTGTTGTGATAACTGTACCAGCTGGAGTAGTCTAGCAGAAAATACCGCGCCAGAAGCAATATCGAGGGCAGGACTGGCTATTTTAACTTGTGTTGCTGAATTAAACCATCCCTTAGGACGTACTAAGGTAGCAGATATCCTGTTAGGATCTAGACGTAAAGATATTCTTGCCACAGGTTTGAACAAACAACCTTCTTATGGTAAACTATCTGGCTTAGCTGGTCGGGAAATCCTGCAGGTGGTGGACCGTTTGTTGGGAGATGGTTTTCTGACCTCCTCAGGAGCCCAGTACCCAGTGGTTGCCTTGACCAAACAAGGAAAACAAGTCCTTACCACAGCAAACCCTTTGTCTGTGGTGCTCACAAGTGATGTGCAAACACCATCACTGCCAGCAAGTGATCTAAAAATACCAAAGCCAGCAGTCATAGAAAATAGGCCTATAACCCCAACGCCATTAGTTCCAGAAAGTGGGCTTATACCCCCAACATCAATTGACCCTATAGGTAAAAAAGCACTGAAGCAAAGTGAAGAGTTGAAAACAACGATCGGCAACCTACTCGGGCAGGGTTTAACTCCGGTGGAGATTGCTGAACGGGTTGATCGGTCTCTTAACACTGTTGCCAAATACTTGGGACAATTGATTCAGGAGGGCAGACTCCCAGTGGATCGGCTAGTAGCCTGGGAAGAGCGCAGTCTAATTTATAAAGCGATGGAACAGGTGGGCATGGCCAGGTTGAAACCCATCAAACAAATACTACCTGAACAGATAAGTTATGAAGCTATTAGCTATGTAATTGCGAGCTTAAAACAGGGTCAAGAAGAGGCTGAAGCAGTAGACGGTATTCTTCTTAAAGTTTAAGGGGGGCTGTTAGTGTACCAGCATCGAGTTTGGGAAGATCAGTTGGTTTATCATGAGTTACGGGGTGCCAACTCTTGGTTAAAACTAGTGCCGGCCAGAGGTGGGATTATCACAGAATGGGTGCTTGCAGGGAAGCCAGTGCTCTACATGGATCCTACCACTTTACTGGACACCACTAAAAATGTGCGAGGTGGTATGCCCATTTTGTTTCCAGTCTGCGGTCCCTTACGGGATTAACCCTATAGTTGGGG
>CAZKEO010000522.1:0-1986 GCA_964551785.1 uncultured Eubacteriales bacterium
CTTTCCGTCATGTTCTGAGTTTAGAAATTGGTTCAGTTCATGCATAAATTCGTTGACATCCTTGAACTTGCGGTACACTGAGGCAAAACGGACATAAGCAATTTCATCAACTGCTTTTAACTTTTCCATTACCAACTCACCTATATAGGTAGATGGTATTTCTTTTTCAAAGGAGTTCTTAGCCTGACTCTCCACCTCTTGCACCAATTGATTGAGAGTATCCATCGATATTGGGCGTTTTTCGGTAGCCCGCATAATCCCCCGCAACAATTTGGCTCGGTCAAAAGCGGCTCTACTGCCATCACTTTTTACCACCAAATAGGGCCTGTCTTCTAAACGTTCATAGGTTGTAAACCTGCGATTGCAGGAAATACATTCGCGACGCCTGCGTATACTGGTATTCTCATCAGCAGCGCGAGAATCCAGCACTTTGGTCTCTTCGTGCTCACAAAATGGGCACTTCACTACCCCACCCCCAAGTATTTCAGCCTCTGTATTAGGCAAGTCGTCAGAATTTTCTAATCTATATTTAGTATATGAACAGGATACAACTCTATTTTACGCCCAATATCTAGTATCGTCAAAACTAAAAAAAGCGGCTTAAGCAGATTCTGGGGAAGATTTTACCACTCTTCCTCACTCACTTGCCCTCGGACAGGTTATTACGTTTTTTTGACGTCATTTTTTTGATTTGGGGCTTGCTTAAGCATGGATTTGCCGGTCTGGTACCTGTTCCGGTCCGTTGCTGATAGTTTTAGTACCGGACAGCTCTAAGTTTGTTGGGTTAATAAACTTCATCCAACCCTGGCGACGGGGCGTCCTTGCCCCCGCTAGGGCGTGCAGCGTCCTGCTGCACGGGCTGAGTTTATTACCCAACTGCACTAAGAGTTGTCACGGTATAAAACTAAATCGCAACTCAACCGGTACTGATACCAGACCTGGGTCTTGTGAGGGAACGCTTATCTAGACCAGAGAAAAAAATGGACGGCCAAAATTTTGGGGCTTCAAATAAAAAAGACCCGGGGTTGCCTTTATAGCAACCACCGGGCTTGCTTGAACACGTATTTATCCACGATATGGGGCTTCACATCTCCTCGTCAACCCTATGAGGTACGAAGGGTGGCGTGGTTTACCTGAAAGGCACTTAACGGAGGTTCTGGTTCGGAATCACGGTGCAGGTTCCGTCGCTCAGGACACTGTGACCAGAAGAAAGGCCGTGCTTAAGTTTGGCCTGAGCAGGAGCCCAGCCGATGATTCCGACCAGAAGCGTAGTGTTGTGCCTGGCAGGTTACCACGCTGCCCGGAGTTGACCCAAAGTAGCAGGATTTACATCCCGACCGACCTATGACAATGGCACAACCGCTCCTTGGTACTTATCTTCAATGAACTTTTTAACTTCCGGACCAGTCAAAACCTGATCCAGTATTTTAATCGCTTCCCTGTTTTCGCCCTTGCGGACAGCGATAATATTACCAAAGATCTGGGCCGCTTCTGAAGTTTTATCCTCTGAGAACAGCGCATCCTGACCTGCTTTTAGGCCAGCTTCTGCTGCATAGTTACCATTAATTACAGCCAAGTCCACATCAGGCAGAGCGCGTGGAATTTGGGCAGCATCTAATTCCAGTATTTCAATCTTTTTAGGGTTATCCAGAATATCCTTTTTAGTAGCTTTTAAGCCGATTCCAGGCTTGATCTTCAATAAGCCAGCCTTTTCTAATAACAGCAGTGCCCTGGCCTCATTGGTGGGATCGTTTGGCACGGCAATTTTGCCACCAGTTGTAAGTTGGTCTAAAGCTTTCACTTTCCCGGGATAAATCCCCATTGGCTCGAAATGGACTTTCACAGTGTAGGTCAGGTCTAATTTGTTCTCCTTACTGAAATCCTCGAGGTATGGAAGGTGTTGGAAGTAGTTGGCATCCAGCTCCTTATTAGCCAAAGCCTTGTTAGGTAACACATAGTCGGTAAATTCCACAATTTCTAACTCCA
>CAZKEO010000523.1:0-1981 GCA_964551785.1 uncultured Eubacteriales bacterium
AAGTTCTTTTTTAGCTTTCTCGGCTGCTTCCTTCAGTCGCTGGAGCGCCATGCGGTCATTTTTAAGGTCAATCCCATTTTCTTTTTTGAATTCAGCTACCATCCAGTCTATGACCCGCTCATCGAAATCGTCACCACCGAGGCGGTTGTTTCCGTTGGTTGCTTTTACTTCGAATACGCCGTCACCTAACTCTAGGATGGAAACGTCGAAGGTACCACCACCCAGGTCATAAACCAGCACTGTGTGGTCATTGCCTTTATCCAAGCCATAGGAGAGCGCAGCAGCAGTTGGTTCGTTGATAATTCTCAGGACTTCCATACCGGCAATTTTCCCAGCATCTTTAGTGGCCTGCCGCTGGCTGTCAGAGAAATAGGCTGGTACGGTGATGACAGCTTGTGTCACAGTTTCGCCCAGATAAGCTTCGGCATCAGCCTTCAGCTTTTGGAGAATCATCGCAGAAATTTCTTGCGGTGTATAATTTTTGTCATCAATTTTTACTTTGTAATCTGTACCCATATGACGTTTGATGGAAGAGATGGTCTTGTCAGGATTTGTCACAGCCTGACGCTTGGCGACTTCACCGATTAGGCGCTCACCAGTTTTCGAGAAACCTACTACTGAAGGAGTAGTTCTAGCTCCCTCTGAATTAGGGATAACGACTGCTTCCCCACCTTCCATAACAGCAACACAAGAGTTAGTAGTACCTAAGTCAATTCCAATTACTTTTCCCATTTTTGATTACCTCCCGGTTAATTTAGTTCTATCTATTATTCTGTAACAGCTACTTTTACCATGGCTGGTCGAATCACTTTCTCTTTTAACTGATAGCCCTTCTGGAATTCCTCCACAACCTGGTTGTCAGGATATTCAGTACTAGGCACTTTCATGACTGCCTGGTGTTGGTTGGGGTCAAAGCTTTGTCCTACCGCGCAGATTACTTGGAGTCCCTGACCTGCTAACAACTCTTGTAATTGTTTGCATACCATATCCACTCCCTTTTGCAAACTGGTTTCATCACCAGTCGCTGTTTGAGCCCTTTCCAAATTGTCTAAAATTGGTAATAGTTCGCAAATTAAGCCTTCAGCTCCATATTTCAGTAAATGCTCTTTCTCGAGCTTAGTCCGACGGCGGAAGTTTTCAAAATCTGCCTGCAGGCGTTGCATGCCTGCTAAATATTCTTCAGCCTGAGCTTTCTGTTGTGCTAACTGTTCTTGCAGTTGGGCAATACCTGCTTCAGGCGTTTGGGCAGCTACTTCCTCGGCATTTGTCTGTTGGTCAGCTACTTGCTCCTCAGTAGAATTATTGGCAGCCTGGTTGTGGTCTTCACAGGCCTTGTTCTTGTGCTTGGGCATTTTACACCTCCATTGTCCTTTCAGAAGTTAGGTTAGATCCGCTCCCCGAAATCATTAGCCGGGGCCCGATCTTCCCGTTTTTTGATGATGGTATCAATCCTTAGGATAGCTTCGGCAATTTCACCAGCCGCTTTTAAGGCATGCAGTTTAACCAATGCCGGATCCACGACTCCCAAGGCTACCATATCAGTTACTTCACCTGTATCACAGTTAACTGCTAAGCTATCTAGACCTTGTTCAGCTTGGGCAGCGATGACATCACCAATTTTTTCGAGCGGATTGTAGCCAGCGTTATCCACTATTTGCGAAAGCGGGCGTTTAAGAGCAGCACTAACACAATCTACGCCATACGCGGTCATGCCCCGAATGCTTTCCCTGAGACGTTCAATCTCCCTGGCCACAGCTAGTTCGATTGCTCCACCACCAGGTACGATGCCGCCTTTGATAGGAATAGAGCCTCCGCTCAGGTTCGTGCCCCCTCCCCGGGTTGTCACGGGGATTCTTTTTTCATTGGCCAATTTGAGGATATGAGAAACATGCTCGGTTTTCAACGGAAAAACCACTACGTCCGGAAGGTGTTTCCAAATAGTTGTGGCATCGTAAGAATAGGTCACCAGGTCCTCTTTCGA
>CAZKEO010000524.1:0-1981 GCA_964551785.1 uncultured Eubacteriales bacterium
GGTACTGGTGTCTTCCTCTATATGCGTCAGGAGGGACGAGGCATTGGCTTAACCAATAAAATCCGAGCTTACAAACTGCAGGAGGAGGGGGCTGACACCGTCGAGGCAAATGTCGCTCTGGGTTTTGCCGCCGACCTTAGAGACTATGGGATCGGAGCCCAAATTCTAGCCGATTTAGGCTTGAAAAAAATCCGCTTAATGACTAACAACCCTAAGAAAATCCGCGGCTTAGAAGGCTATGGTTTAGAAATCGTGGAAAGAGTACCGATTGAGGTTGCCCCTGGTGAGAGCAATGAGTTCTACCTCAGTACTAAAAAAGAAAAAATGGGACACATGCTCTCTTTAAATACTAAATAAAAATCCAAACAAAAATTACCAAGCATAGGGAGGAAAAAAAGTGAAATCATACGAAGGAAAGTTAATTGGGAAAGGTTTGCGGTTTGGGATAGTAGTAGGACGGTTTAATGAGTTTATCACCGGCAAATTACTGGGAGGGGCCTTAGATGCCCTCAAACGCCATGATGTCGACGAAAACGACGTTGAGGTAGCTTGGGTGCCTGGTGCCTTTGAAATCCCCTTAATCGCCCAAAAAATGGCCGCGAGCGGTCAATACGACGGAGTTATTTGCCTAGGGGCAGTCATCAGGGGGTCAACTCCACACTTCGAATATGTTTGCTCAGAAGTAACCAAGGGTGTCGCCAAAGTAAATATGGACACCGGAGTGCCCACCATTTTTGGGGTGCTAACCACTGACAACATTGAGCAAGCCATCGAACGTGCCGGTAGCAAAGCTGGCAATAAAGGCTGGGAAGCCGCTGCTACTGGAATTGAAATGGCTAACCTGCTCAAGTCCTGGTAAGCTATCGGCTAGTGTTGCTGAACGGTAGAACCCGGAGGCCAACTAATTGAAAGCAATTCAAAAAGTTCACATAATTTCTCGCTAAAAAACGCCACTGTTTTCACGTGGCGTTTTTTGTTGCGAAAAATAGACACCCTGATTTGGTGACACCATAATTTTTCGCTTATGAATATTAAACCGGAGGCGAGGTATTATGAAGCGGAAAAACAGGTCGCCAAACGTTTTTTAAAAAAGCCTTGACTTGGAGTGAACTCCAAGTGATAGGGTATTAGAGACTGGATTAAGGGAGAGGTTAAATAAAGCGGCTATGAAACAGGGCATATGAAATGGTAAAAACGTATAAGCAGGAGGATTATAATTGGAGCAGACAGCTTTAGCAACAAAAAAGTTATTTACGAATCGAGATTTATCTAAATTATTTGTGCCTGTTATCATCGAGCAGTTTTTAGAATATCTGGTGGGATTGGTAGACTCAATCATGGTAGCGCACGTGGGCGAAGCAGCCGTGTCTGGTGTGTCTTTGGTGGATTTCGTCATGGCCTTGCTGATTAGTTTGTTTGCAGCACTATCTACCGGTGGTGCGGTCATTGCAGGACAGTATATGGGTAGGAGGGAGATGGAAGAATCAAGAGAAGCAGCGAATCAACTGGTATGGTTTGCCGGTGCTGTTTCCATCGTGATTATGATCATTATTTATCTGATGAAACCACTTATTTTACAAGGTCTATTTGGGCAGATTACGGAGGAAGTAAGTAGCAATGCGAACACCTACCTGATGATTACTGCAGCATCCATACCATTTCTGGCACTTTATAATGCCGGAGCGACAATTTTTCGTACGATCGGTAATTCCAAACTACCTATGCAGATAATGCTGGCCATGAACATAGCGCACGCGATAGGAAATGCAATACTTATTTACGGCTTCAATTTTGGAACTGCAGGTGTAGCTATACCGACATTGATAGCACGTATTGCATCTGCAGTTATTATTATCACCTTGGCTCTAAATGAAATGCATCCATTATATATCAAGAAAAGTTTAAAACACAAATTTAACTGGCCTATGATTAAAAAAATCTTAGGCATTGGTGTTCCATATGGATTGGAAAATGGTTTGTT
>CAZKEO010000525.1:0-1979 GCA_964551785.1 uncultured Eubacteriales bacterium
CCGCAAAATTATTGATTATCTACCTCAAGGTATCGAAAGCGAAGTTTTGCTGAAGTTGATGATGGACAGTAACAAGTTCCTTGGAGATCATCCAGTCAACAAAGCCAGAGTAGCTAGGGGCTTAAGGCCTGCTAATTCCCTCTGGATCTGGGGTCAGGGCAAGAAGCCTGCTGTTCCGAGTTTTCAGGAGAAATATGGGCTTTCGGGATCGGTGATTTCCGCCGTTGACCTGACCAAGGGCCTAGGTTTATGTGCCGGGTTGGATTCGATTGACGTAGCTGGTGCTACTGGGAACATTCATACCAACTTCCGGGGCAAGGCTGAGGCTGCCCTAAAGGAATTAAAAGAGGGTAAGGATTTTGTCTACATCCACGTAGAAGCTCCCGATGAAGCCGGACACAGAGGCGAGTTAGATAATAAGGTAAAGTCTATTGAAGAAATCGACGAGAAGGTGCTGGGTGAGGTCCTGAAAGGGTTAGAGGAATATGATGATTACCGGATTATGATTTTACCTGACCACCCCACGCCTTTAAGCCTGCGTACCCATGTCTCGGATGCAGTGCCTTTCTTAATCTATCAAAAGAGTCGTCCAGAGCAGTCATCTGTGCAAGGGTATGACGAGGATGCTGCCAGCTCAACAGGCTTGAAGATCGAGCGGGGCTATGAGCTGATGGATATGTTTATTTTGGGGAAGCTGTAAGCGGAAGGCTTGAATAGGAAGTTGAAAAAGACTGTTCAACTGAAGGGTTGGGACAGTCTTTTTTTGACGTTAAGGAAATTATGTGTTTTTGCTTGATGTGGATAATTTCCTTAACGTGGGGACTATCAGGAAGCATTAGCAGGTGCCTTAAAGGAAGTAAGGGGCGCTGGATTTTATTTCAAAAAAGAGAGTAGAAAACGATATTGATGTACCGCAATATTATGTAGAGAATAGCCACCCTGCAATTATAGATAAGGAATGTGGGAAGCGGTAAAGCTTGAAATGTAGAGACGGAAAGCCTGCTGAGAAGCACCATATAAAAAAGCTTGAATCTATAACAGACAAAAATCCCTTTGCGGGAAGAGTAATATGCGGATGCTGTGGCAGAACGTTTGGAAGAAAGGTTTGGAATTCAACCAGTGAGAAACTAAAAAGGATAATATGGCAGTTTAATCAATCATAAATACCCCAGCAAAGGAGAAAAAGGCTGTGAAAGCAAATATATTGATGATAGGGTTTTGTATCAAAGCATTCATTAACACTTTTAACTCCATGCTTGAAATCAAGGATTACTTTACCACGAAATGGCAAAGGCTTCTCGAACAAGATGGCCTTCTGAAAAGGGTGACCGCTAGACGTTTTATTACGATATTCAAAACAGCTAAACTAATCGAAGAGCTTGACGTTGCGTTGCATTGTAAAATCAGTGGAAAAGATAAAGGCGAATGATGAAAATAAATTAACTGTATGCCTTCTTGCTGGAACCGAGATTGAATGCGAAATTGAATGAAATTTTACAGTAGCCGACTGAGGTGAGTAACTCGCCTTAGTCGGCTATTTTTTATGCATATGGTACTAAGTTACTCAACTTTCGCAGGTCAAATTGTCAAGTAATCCCTTGATATAACTAGGCAAACTGGCAATCCATTGCTGTAGTTGACAATTGATTACGGATTTTTCTTTTCTATTTTTGGCACCAACGTATTCAACAAAAAGCTGTAGGAGTTGTTTCAAGGCAAATTTCAAGTCCATATCTTTAACATCATCACAGTAGAGATAGAATAAGCCACCTAAGGATCTGTCATCATTGTTCTGGCGCCTTTCCTACTCAAGAACTAGGTAGCGGCTAAAAACAATGGTGGTGTGGCTGATAAGCATGTCAAAGGAACGTCCGTGGAATTCGGTCCCCAGCTTAAGGTTGGATTTGGCAAACTTGAAGAAGGTCTCAATACTCCAACGCATACCATAAATCCGTACTATCTCGGCATCTGTCACACTT
>CAZKEO010000526.1:0-1973 GCA_964551785.1 uncultured Eubacteriales bacterium
AAAACTTAGCAAACCAATAGGTAATTCCACTGATCATAACGAACCCGGCTACCACCATCCCACCTCTCATCGTCCCGCCATATTTATAGTTTTAAAAGTTCGGAAGAGCTCTCGTAGGACATGCACAAACTGTCTACCCCGGTGAAGAAAACCATTCAAATCACGACCAGTGGCTCCTTGATGTACTAACTGAGTATCAACTTCCATAATACGATAACCTAATCTAGCTAATTTGATAGTCAACGCTACCTCTACTCCGTAACCAGCAGCAAAACTACCAACACTTGCTACCACGGTTCTGCTTAACGCTCTTTGCCCAGAAAGCGGATATTCTAACTTGATACCACCTAAAAGGCGGATTCCCCAACGAGCTAAGCCTTTAACCAAGCCAAAACCACCTTTGTTAGAAGTCTTGGCAAATTTTGCTATGGTCATATCAGTTTGTCCGGCCAGAAGAGGTTGGATTAATTTACTAACTTCACTCGCTGAGCTGCCCAGGTCTGCATCTAACAAAACCAGGATATCTTCCCGAAACTCTTTTAACCCCCGATTAAGAGCCTCACCTTTGCCTAGATTAACTAGCTGTTTAAGCACTTCGGCCCCACTATTTTGGGCTACTTCTTCAGTTCGGTCAGTTGAACCATCATCAACTACTAGGATACGATTTACTACACTCAGCTTGCCGACAGCGTTAATTGTTGCCCCAATTGTAGCTTCCTCATTATAGGCGGGGATTAATACTAAAACAGTCGCCTGCTCTGCTACCATCGTGCTCGATTCACCTCTGCTTTACCTATTTTCCTGCCCGGTTGTCAATGGAAGGAGCGATGTGGCTGTAGCTTTTACGCCGTAATTACCTTTTCTACCTTCTAGAGCTAATACTAAAGCTACCATTCCTGGTACTGTATCAACATTGTCAACTGTGCTCAATTGATATCTTTGATAAATGGGCATATAAGAAACAGCTGTATTGACAGCCTCAGCCCCATAAACCTGCAGACCGGCTTGCTGCAAATACTCAATGATAGGGACATCGATAGCACGCACTGCGACTTCCCCCTCAACGAAATCTCTTTTTCCGCCTAACAGCAATACGACATTTACCGGGTTACCGCTCTCTCCCGATCTCTTAATAAGCCCATCATCAACGAGGAGATTTAGCACCGCATGATTATCACCTGGCATAATTCCCCTAGCTACCTGCTTAGCCAACTGTAACGCAACCTGAGTGGATTTTTGTTCTTCCAGACCTAGATAATCTACCACCCTGCGTTGCTTAAGATCCGAGCCAAGGCCTAAATCATCCTTAACCACAATTGCCATCCCAACGGTAGCGCCAGCCAGCTTAAGTTTAGCTACTACCTCATCCACCAAACCTGTGTCAGCGGTATCAATCACAGCAATCTGCAGACCTTTTAAACGAGCTTGGCAAAGTTCCTTTAGCATACCCTGATCGAAGTCATTTTGTTGATGGATATAATTTTCCATGGTGGAAACCTTTTGTCTTAACTGTTTGTTCTCTAATCTAAGTGAGCGCAGTTCGCTGGCAATGCTGTCGGTTAATTGCTCCTGCTGCCAAACAATAGTATCATTGCCTAACATCACTGAGCCCGCCACAATCCCAATAGCCAATGCTAAGAACACCGCAACTAAGGAGGTGATATGATATTTGAAGTCGATAATCAATGAACATACCTCCTAGATTCCCAGCAGTACTTTGACCTGTAGATAAGCCAAGCGTATTAAATGGCGAGTGGAGGGAGCTAACCAAATTAAAAAAACCAAGGGTAGCATAGCAGCTACTACTACCTGTGCCAAATGCCCATACTTAAACTTCTGCCCATATAATTTACTAACTCCCTTAGCATCTACTAAGATCGAACCTACCTTTAGTCTTACTAAAAAGGTACTTGCCATTCCTTTACGACCTTTTTCCAAAAAGTCAATCATATTTGAATGGGTTCCCACAGCAG
>CAZKEO010000527.1:0-1962 GCA_964551785.1 uncultured Eubacteriales bacterium
CCTAAGCGTCTTGGCAGAGGTATCGGCAGTGGTCTAGGTAAAACTTGCGGTAAAGGTCATAAAGGTCAAAAAGCCAGAGCGGGTGGTTACCATAAAGTTGGTTTTGAAGGTGGTCAAATGCCATTGCAACGCCGATTACCTAAATTTGGTTTTACCTCTACAACTGCTCAATATACAACAGAAATTCGACTAAATGATCTCGAAAAACTTCAAGGTGATATCATTGATCTCGAACTGTTAAAACAAGTCGATTTGATTCCAAATAAGATTAAAAAAGTGAAGATAATTTCTGCAGGGAAATTGACTCGCGCTCTAACGATTAGAGGTTTATCTGTTACTGTTGGTGCAAGGCAGATTATTGAATCACTCGGTGGAAAGGTAGAATAAGCATGCAAAAAAAGGCGCGTTCTCAATCAGGACAAGGTAGCAGTGGTCTATCTGAACTAAAAAGACGAGTTTTGTTCTTGATTGGTGCGCTTTTGGTTTATCGAATTGGTGCACACATTCCTGTGCCTGGATTAGATCCTGCTAAGATTGCTGAGTTATTTTCAGGTAATAGAGATATACTAAGCTTATTTAACCTTTTTTCAGGTGGTGCGCTTGCCAGACTTACCGTTTTTGCACTCGGCGTTATGCCCTATATATCTGCTTCTATTATCATGCAACTGTTAACCGTTGCGTGGCCTGCCATGGAACAAATGAAAAAAGAGGGACAAGCAGGTAGACGTAAAATTTCTCAATATACACGTTATGCTACCTTAGCACTTGCAACCATTCAGGCTTTCGGTATGGCAAAATATCTTGCGAGTTCAGGGATAGCTTTGGATCCAGGTGTTACGTATTATTTTACCGCTACTTTAACTTTAGTCACAGGCACCATGTTTTTAATGTGGTTGGGCGAACAAATTACCGAGCGTGGTATTGGAAATGGTATTTCACTTATCATCTTCTCTGGTATTGTTGCGGGTTTACCTGGTGCTATCATTAATACTTTAGATAAAGTAAGACAGGGCGAAATGCAAGCGATTGCTTTATTAGTGCTTTGTCTCATGTTAGTGGCTGTTGTCGCTTTTGTGGTGTTTGTTGAAAGAGGCCAAAGGCGTATTACTGTTAACTATGCTCAACGTCAACAAGGACGTAAAGTATTTGCGGCACAAAAAAGTCATCTCCCATTAAAGTTAAATATGGCAGGTGTTATTCCTCCTATTTTTGCTTCTAGTATTATTTTATTTCCTGCTACAATCAGTCAGTGGTTTGGTAATTCTCAAGATTACGGATGGTTAACTAAACTGGGTTTAGCCATTTCTCCAGGTCAACCACTTTATATTGCTTTATTTGCTACTGCGATAATATTCTTTTGCTTCTTTTACACGGCATTAGTTTACAATCCAAAAGAAACGGCTGAAAATCTTAAAAAATCAGGTGGTTATATTCCAGGCGTTCGTCCTGGTGATCAGACGGCTGACTATATTGATAAAGTCATGACAAGGTTAACGGTTATTGGTGCACTTTACATCACTGTGGTGTCCTTGTTACCTGAATTTTTGGTTTTAGGTTGGAATGTGCCTTTCTACTTTGGTGGCACATCCTTACTGATTATCGTTGTGGTTGTCATGGATTTCATGGCCCAAGTGCAAGCACACTTAATTTCTCATCAATATGAGTCATTAATGAAGAAAGCGAATTTGAAGGGAATTAAGTAATTCATTCTCATCATCCCCGCGAAGGCGGGGATCCAGGGTTGCCACCCGATAGGGCGAAGGGATTTTCTCAAATTAGGAATCACTAGATTTGAGTGTTAACTTAGTGTAGAATAGCCGTTTTGTAGATTTAGACAGGTTACTGTAGGTAATAGAGGTATTCATAATGAAAGTTAGAGCATCCGTCAAAAAGATATGTGACAGCTGTCGCGTAATCAGACGCGAACGCGTCGTTAAAATCGTTTGCAAAAAATCCAGCAAA
>CAZKEO010000528.1:0-1961 GCA_964551785.1 uncultured Eubacteriales bacterium
ATTACAAATCGGGTCGGGATTCCTCATCTCAATCCTAGTCTCAGCAGCACTATGAGCAGGTACTTTGATTACTGTGTTGCGGTTGTCCCGAGACCAAGCCACATAAGACGGACTAAAATCATCCGCAAATAACTTTTTATATGAGTTGACGCTGGGATTAGTCACCACCGCAAAGGCACTGGCATGTTTAAGTAAACCAGCTAAGTAATTCAGGGCATTCTCACTTAAACCACTGGGCATCGTCTCGTCCCAAAAGGCATTGTCTAAATCCTGATATAACCTTTGATATAAATGGAGACCTGAACCGTTCATATCATTAGAGGGTTTGGGCATAAACGAAGCATGGAGACTATGTCTCTGAGCGATAGTCTGCACCACAAACCTAAAAGTGACTAATCGGTCTGCCATCGTTAAAGCGTCATCATATTTTAGTAAGATCCGATGTTGGCCAGGTGCAGCTTGATGATGAGAGGCACTGATGTGAAATCCCATTTGCTCAAGATTTAGGACCATATCGCGACGAGCATTTTCTCCTAAATCCAGTGGAGAGAGATCACAAAAACCCGCTTTATCGTGCGTAATGTTAGTGGGGTTATTCTGCTCATCAGTATGAAATAGGAAAAATTCAGTAGCAGCTCCTACCTCTAACCGAAAACCCTTACCTGCAGCCTCCAAGATAGTGTTCTTTAAAATCGTTCGAGAGCAACACTCATAAGGTTTACCATCCGGGTAGGCAATGTCGCAAATAAATCTAGCCACAGCCCCCTCCCTGGGGCGCCAAGGGAAAACTACAAAACTCTCGAGGTCCGGAATCAAGCAAATTTCCAATTCTTTATTTTCTCTACTCTGATCTATCACAGAACTGTCTATCCGTACTTTGCCTTCTAGAGCTTTAGGCAATTCTTCCACCGTAATGGCAATATTCTTGAAGACCCCTAAAATATCACTGAATTGTAGTCGAATAAACTTAACATTATATTCCTTAGCAAGATCCAGAATATCTGCTTTCCTTAGCTTACTCATTTCAAGCCTCCTTCCTTTAATCTTCCATCTAGGATTTTAATGATTTGTTTAGAAACATTTTGGATGGGTAGACATTTATCCATACTAAGTTTCTGAATATATTTAAAAGCTTGCTGTTCTGTCATTCCTTTGATTTCTATTAAAAGCCCCTTTGCTCGCTCAAGTACTTTTCTAGTTTCAATGGTCTGCTTTAATTTGCGGTTCTCTTCCTCAAGCCGACACAGTTTCTTAAACATAGCAAGATACACTTCAATAGCAGGATAGAGATTAACGGCATCTATGGGCTTAATCAGATAGGAAACCAGCCAATGCTCCACTAGTGCTTTTAGTTCAGCATGATCTTCATTTTCAGATATTAAAAGAACTGGAGCTACTTGCTGCTCTGCAATGATTTTGGCAACCTCCACTCCTGTTCTTCCTGGCAACTGAGTATTGATAATTAGGAGGTCAGGTTGAAAGTTAAAGGTCATTTGCAAAGCAGTTCTGCCATCTGCAACTTCCCCTATAATAATACATCCTGCTTGCAGTAGTATCTCTTTGATTTGTTTTCTAAAACTTGGGTCACCCTCGGCTAAAACAACCCTTAACCCGTACATAAGTACACCTCTGAAGTATATGATTACATGTTCTTTATATTTCGTCGATATTCTAGGAACTCCTGCAAAAACAGTGTTTTTCTCTTCAAGGCAGAAAAAAACTGGCTCTAATTTTCCACTTAGAACCAGCAGTGATTTAAAAATACTTATTCATAATCAGGGAGATTCGCTTGCTTAAATAGCTTAATAAAATTCAGTACAAACTGTAATTCCTTTTCATTTAGATGGCAAATTACTCTTAATATCGACTGAACATTAGGCTGCTGTAATAAAGTTCGCAGTTCGGGACTAAAAGCTGGCAGCATGGTTTCTAAGTTCTCATTATCTAGAACAAAGAAGCAA
>CAZKEO010000529.1:0-1951 GCA_964551785.1 uncultured Eubacteriales bacterium
AGAGTTTGTTGATCTTCATTGGCAATAGCCAGCAAAGACTCAACTGCCAATAGTCTGCCCTGGCTATTCTTTGACACTTTATCTGGCGAAATTTTTTTAGATCTAAACAGACATTTAGCAGCCTCATCAACCCGGCCGGTGAAAAACAAAGCATAAGCCATGTAACTCACAAGTTCATCATCGTTATATACAAATTCCTCCGGCAAAGCTCCAATCCAGTCCAGTAGTGTTCTCATCTGCCCATTTTCAAAGACTGCACAAGCCGCACGCAAAATTGCAGACCTTGCTTCATTTATATCACCGGATAACAGTTCATGCTTCATGGCATAATCAATATACCCGTTGACCTCATACCATTCAGCAGCTCGCTTGTGGAGCTCGGTTCGCTCCGCTCCGACAAATTGCGTTCTGAGGAAGTCTGCAAAAAGGTGATGGTAGCGAAACCAGTTTCGATAGTCGTCCTGAGCTATTAAAAAGAGGTTAGCCTGTTCAAGCTTGGTCAGCATTGCCTTGCTGTCACTTCTACCGGTAACTGCATCACATAAAGAAGCACAAAAACTATCTAATATAGCAGTCTGACACAAAAAATCCCGTACATCGGCATTCTGTTGTCTTAGTACCTCTTCCATTAGATAGTCGATAACATATCGATGGCTCCCGTTAAAGTCTTTAATAAAATTATTAGCTTGTTTCAAACGCTCCCCCTGTAAAGAGATAGCTGCCAACTGCAGACCGGCAATCCATCCTTCAGTCCGATTTGCTAGAGTGGAGATTTCTTCGTCATTTAAATCTAAGTTAGGCTTATTGGCTAAAAAAGCTGTTGTCTCTTCAAGATTAAACCTGAGGTCACCTGCCTGTATCTCAGTCATCATACCTCTTACTCGCCATTTGGGCAGAGGCAGCGGCGGGTCTTCACGTGTTACCAACACTAAATTCATAACTGACGGTAAACGGTCCAAAAATAGCTGAATCATCTCGTGAATAAAAATATTGTTAATCACATGATAGTCATCCAGAACGAGGATGAAGGGACACCCAGCAGCAGCAATATCATTTACCAATACTGTCACCAAAACCTCTGCAGGAGGAATAATTGCAATTCGCAGAACTTCTTCCAAGGCCTGTCCAATACTATCTTTTAAAGATTTAAGAGCCGCTAACATATAACTAAAAAAACGTGCCGGGTCATTGTCGCCTTCGTCTAGAGATACCCAGGCAAAAGGACACCCAACTCCGCTTAGCCAACTTGATACTAGTGTTGTCTTTCCATAACCTGCTGGTGCGGAAACAAGTGTCAACTTTCTACCTAATTTAAGCCCCTCGTTAAGTTGGTCAATTAGGCGAGATCTTTCGATTGAGCCAAATCCCGGCGATGACATATAGAGTTTTGTTGCCAAAAGTGAATTAATCATATTAAGCCTCAAATCTCAGTTAATAATAAGAATATGGTTCTTCATAAGTACATAATTTCCTTCATTGGTCTTTGTTGGAACATACTTTTTCGGTCTGGTACTTTACTGTGACTAACATCACACTCTACTAATGATTTAAACAGTGGAAAATTAAGCTAGCTCAAGGTAGAATGAAAATTAGAAACTAACAAAAACTAAGATTGAATGTAAAGGAGAGGATTAATGATGGAAAATACAGAAAGCGTAACGAGAGATTGGACCATTGGAGCAATCCGCGAGTTAGGTCCGGAAGCTAATCAGGTGATGGACAAGGTCTTTGGACCTGGCTGCTTTGGTTGCCCTAATTCTAAAACCAAGACTATTGAGTTTGGGGCTACTGTCCACGGCAAATATGTGGATACCGTGCTAACCGAACTAAATCAAGTCTTAGGGCGTAACCAATAAGTCAGGTTCTGCAAGATTTATTAAACTAATTTCTGAGAAATTGTTAAAGGGGGCTGCCAAGCTGGCAGTCCCCTTTATGTTTAATGCTTATATTT
>CAZKEO010000530.1:0-1950 GCA_964551785.1 uncultured Eubacteriales bacterium
ATTTTGCGCCGGATTCACGGGGCTAGTCCGCATGTCGGGAAATTCCCGGAAAGAAGAGGAGGCTCCTTGAAGCCAGCTAAGGAATTAGAAAAGCTGCGCAATCAACTCCAACATGTAGTAGCTTGTGAAGAATTTGAAAAAGCCGCAGCACTGCGGGATCAAATTAAGGAATTAGAAAATACCATCAAAGAGGAGGGGAGGTAAATGCCACTAGAAGACACCATAGATAATGCCTTAAGTGCTTGGATGAAGGGTAATGGTCCTGATGCTGACATTGTAATCAGTAGTAGGATGAGACTAGCACGCAACATAGACAACCTCCCCTTCCCGCATCAAATGGGGGAAGCAGAGGCCAGCAAGGTGTTAGACGGCGTGAGTCTAGCCATTGAACAAACTAGTGAGTTACAGCAGGATCGACTGGAAATGAACTTGATGAAGAGCTTAAATCCAAATGAACGCCAGATTCTGGTTGAAAAACACTTGGTTAGCCCACGCCATGCTGAACCAGGAGAGTTTAAAGCAGTTGTGCTAAGTGCTGATGAGACCATCAGCATCATGGTTAATGAGGAAGACCATTTACGGATTCAGTGTCTGTTGCCTGGTCTCCAATTGCAAGAAGCCTGGACGCAAGTCAATCGCGTGGATAATCTGCTGGAGGCCAGTTTAGACCTAGCCTTTTGTGAACAAAGGGGTTATCTGACTGCTTGTCCTACCAATGTGGGCACTGGCCTGCGGGCTTCGGTCATGATGCACCTACCTGCTTTGGTGATGACACAGCAAATGAGCCGCTTGATTAATGCCATTGCCCAGGTGGGATTGACTGTGCGGGGCTTGTATGGTGAAGGTAGCGAGGCTGCCGGCAATCTCTTTCAGATTTCCAATCAGATTACACTCGGACGAGATGAAGTAGAGATCATTAGTAATTTGGAAGCAGTAACTAGGCAGATTATTAACCAGGAAAGGTTTGCGCGGGAGATGCTGCTCAAGAAAACCAAGGATGAACTTGAGGATAAAGTATGTAGGTCCTATGGCATACTACGTTATGCCAAAATAATTACCTCCCAGGAGGCGATTAATCTGCTATCTGCAGTAAGGTTGGGCATTGACTTAGCAATTATTCCAGGTGTCGACGGAATAGTATTAAACGAATTGTTAATCTTAACCAGAAACGCCTATCTTGAGAAGCTTTCCGGCACGGAACTTTCCACTAAAGAACGGGATGTGCGCCGGGCAGCAATTATCAGAGCAAGGCTAGCGATGTTTGAATAGCATTTGAGCATATAGCTATTCTAATCAAGATTGGCTTGAAATATAATGGGTAGATGTGGAGGAGGATGCTTATGTTTGGGAAGTTTACAGAACGTGCACAGCAAGTGTTGATGCTGGCTCAGGATGAAGCTAGACGTTTAGGCTATAACTACGTTGGGACAGAACAGCTCCTCTTGGGTTTATTGGTTGAAGGTGAGGGCATAGCCGCTAAATCCCTGAAATCTTTAGGGATTGACTTAGCTAGTGTTAGCGAAGAGATCGAAAAGCTGATTGGTAAAGGTGATGGCCAGGTTAGTGGGGAAATTGGCTTCACTCCGAGGGTTAAAAAAGTCCTCGAGCTTTCTTTTGAAGAATCTCGGAACCTAGGCCATAATTATATCGGCACCGAGCATCTCCTGTTGGGCTTGATTAAAGAAGGCGAAGGGGTGGCGGCACGCGTATTGCAAAATCTTGGCGCCAATACCGACCGTGTACGGGAACGGGTCATCCAGTTGTTGGGTGGTTCTGCTGCTGCGAATAATCCACCTACCGATTCCCGGGGGCAACAGGCCAAGAGTCAGACCAACACACCTACCCTGAATGAATTTGGACGTGACCTGACCGAGATGGCCCGTGAGGGCAAGCTTGATCCCGTGGTAGGGCGAGCCAATGAAATTGAAAGAGTAATCCAAGTATTGAGTA
>CAZKEO010000531.1:0-1940 GCA_964551785.1 uncultured Eubacteriales bacterium
AGGAGGTAAAAAACTATGGGTTTAACTACAGAAGAAATTTTGCAGGTAGCTTTAGATACCGCTGGACTAACCGAAAATCCGGCTGATTCCGGGGTGCTAGTAGCAGGAGAAAATATTAAGAAAGTGGTCTTCGGAGTTGATATGGAGACTGCTGAAATATTGGTGGCTCGGGAACTTGGCATGGATGCGGTAATTACCCACCATCCAGTGGGGGGAGAGCCGCGGGTAAATATGTATAAAGTGATGGAAAATCAGATTGAGCGGATGGTAGCTGCTGGTGTTCCCATTAACAAAGCCCAAAAAGCTTTAAAGAATCGCATGGACGAAGTCGATCGGGGATTACATGTTACTAATTATGACCGGGTTACCTCAGCTGCGAAGGCACTTAAGATGCCCTTGGTAGCAATTCATTCCCCTGCTGATTTAATAGGAGAAAGTTATCTCCAGGACTATTTAGACAAGGCCCTCCAAGGCAATCCCAAGGCTAAATTAAAAGATGTTATTAGTGCCCTCCAAGAGCTGCCGGAGTATCAACTAACCATGAGTAAACCCACCATTCGGGTAGGGGGAGAAGGGGATTTTGCCGGCCGGGTCTTTGTCACCATGGCTGGGGGTACCAGCGGTGGAGAGGCTGTTTATCAGGCCTATTTTGAAGCGGGAATTGGAACCTTAGTAGTGATGCATACCCCGGAAAGTGTGCTAAAAGCAGTTAAAAAGCAGAACATCGGCAACATCATCGTAGCAGGGCATATGGCTAGTGATTCTGTAGGTATTAACCAGGTCATTAAGGCGCTAGAGGCCAAGGGCTTAGAGGTAACTAGGATGAGTGGAGTAATTGACCCTCAGGGATTGAAAGGATGACAGAAATGCTTGCAATCATCAATGGCAAAGTTTTAACTATGACTGGAACAGAATATAACCCCGGAGTTGTCTTGGTCGAAGGTAGTAGTATCAAGGCAGTTGGCCAGCTGGGAGATCCTAGCATAGTTATTCCGGAGGGAACTAAAATAATTGAGGCCACGGGGAAAGTCGTCATGCCAGGCTTGGTAGATGCCCATTCTCATGTTGGTATTATCGAAGAAATCTACCGTGATGAAGGGGATGACGGGAATGAGATTACTGATCCCGTAACCCCACATATTCGGGCTATTGACGGCATTAACCCGGAAGATGAAGGGTTCAAAGATGCTATTGCAGGTGGGATTACAACTGTCTTTACAGGGCCAGGTAGTGCCAACGTAATTGGTGGCGAAGCAGTGGTCATGAAAACTTGGGGCCGGGTAGTCGATGAGATGATCTTAGTAGCCCCTGCTGGACTCAAGGTGTCCTTTGGGGAAAATCCTAAAAGAGTGTACGGCAGGCAAAAAAAGATGCCATCTACTCGGATGGGCACAGCCGCTCTGCTACGTGAAGCCTTGGTTAAAGCTCAAAACTATCTCCGTAAACTGGAACAAGGTGAGCTAAATAGTGAAAAGAAACCTGAACGTGATCTTAAGCTTGAGACCATCGTGAAGGTCTTAAAAAAAGAAATCCCCCTGCGGGCTCATGCTCACAGAGCGGATGATATTGCTACTGCGATACGGATAGCAGAAGAATTTGATATTAACCTCGTGATTGAGCACTGTACTGAAGGTTATAAGATTGTTGATTATTTAGTGAAAAAAAATATACCGGTGGTGCTAGGCCCGCTGATGCTAAATCGCTCAAAAGTAGAACTGAAAGATCGTACCTTGGCAGCCCCCGGGATTTTGTACCAAGCGGGAGTTCCTTTTGCGATTATGACTGACCATCCTGTGCTGCCGATTAACTACCTTAACATTTGTGCAGCCTTAGCAGTTAGAGAAGGGCTTCCAGAGGAAGAAGCCCTAAAAGCGATTACTATCAATGCAGCGCGCATCAGTGGTTTAGCTGATCGCTTAGGAAGTTTAGAGCCTGGTAAA
>CAZKEO010000532.1:0-1932 GCA_964551785.1 uncultured Eubacteriales bacterium
TTATTATTGATGATAATGGTAACCCCAGAGGTAAACGTATTTTTGGACCTGTAGCCAGGGAACTGAGGGATAGGAATTTTATGAAAATCATATCTCTGGCCCCCGAAGTGCTTTAGTCGGTGGAGGTGTGAAATGATGAATATTAAAAAAGGCGACACTGTCCTAGTGATAACTGGAAAAGATACCGGAAAAAAGGGCAAAGTTCTGAAAGTTATACCCAAGGCTAACCGGGTCGTGGTCGAAGGGGTCAATAAGGCCAAGAAACACCAGCGTCCCAGCAGAGCAATCCCCCAGGGAGGTATTCTCCAGATTGAGTCACCGTTAAATGCGTCCAATGTAATGTTACTTTGTAATAAATGTAATAAACCAACCCGTATTGCAAAGAAGTTCCTGGACAACGGAAAAAAAGTAAGAGTCTGCAAGAATTGCGGAGAGGTAGTAGACTAAGCTCCAAGAAGGGAGGCCAGCTATTAAATGGCTAGGTTATACGAGGTATACAAGCAAGAGATAAGTCCTAAACTTATGGAAAAATTTCAATATACAAATGTCATGCAGGTGCCTAAAGTTGATAAAGTTATAATCAACATTGGTGTTGGCGAAGCCATCCAAAATCCTAAAGCTTTGGACGGGGCGGTTAGTGATCTTACGATCATAACTGGTCAAAAGCCGGTTGTCACCAAGGCTAAGAGATCCATAGCTGGATTCAAACTACGGGAAGGCATGCCTATTGGTTGTAAAGTAACCTTACGAGGCAACCGCATGTATGAATTCCTGGATAAGCTAATTAATATCGTTCTACCACGGGTACGCGATTTTAGAGGTGTATCACCGCAGGCTTTCGATGGTCGTGGTAATTATTCTTTAGGAATAAAAGAACAAACTATTTTCCCAGAAATCGAATATGACAAAATCGACAAGATTCGTGGGATGGAAGTAGTAATTGTGACGACTGCCAAGACCGACGAAGAAGCCAGAGAATTGTTGAGAAGCATGGGAATGCCATTTAGATAAGAGGAGGTTTTTATAGAATGGCAAAGAAGGCTATGATAGCTAAACAGCAAGGCCCACATAAATTTAAGGTCCAGGAATACAACCGTTGCAAGATATGTGGGAGACCGAGAGCTTATATGGGCAAATTTGCGATGTGTAGAGTTTGTTTCAGGGAACTGGCCCACAAAGGTGAAATACCTGGTGTTACCAAATCAAGCTGGTAGCTCCAGATCGTGAGTAGTTAATAGTAAAAGTTATTAGTGAATAAGTACGGCAGATATATAGTCATCCCAAGTACCAATACGACTAAAAACGTTAGCTATTAACTGGCAATAAAGGAGGTATAAAATATGGTCATGACTGATCCGGTAGCCGATTTTCTTACAAGAATTAGAAACGGCAATATGGTCATGCATCAAACCGTGGAAGTACCCGGTTCCAAAATGAAGGTAGGTCTGGCTAAAATCCTTAAAGAAGAAGGGTACATTAAGGATTTTGAATATATAGAAGATGGTAAGCAGGGGATAATCAGGTTATACCTCAAGTATGGTCCCAACAAGGAAAAAGTAATCACCGGGTTGAAGAGAATCAGCAAACCTGGCTTAAGGGTATACGTACAAAAGGATGAAATGCCAAAAGTTCTTGGTGGACTTGGCACCGCGATTATTTCTACCTCTAAAGGACTAATGACCGATAAAAAAGCGCGCAAGGAAGGCCTTGGCGGAGAAGTGATATGTTACATTTGGTAGCCGAAGGAGGAGTGAACTGTGTCCAGAATAGGTAGAAAACCTATCACTCGACCTGATAACGTAAAGGTAACAATTAATGATAATATCATTACAGTTGAAGGTCCCAAAGGAGTTCTTAATCAAACAATTCCGCAAGATATCTCAATAGAGATAGCAGATAGTGAATTGCTAGTAACCAGACCCAGTGATGCAA
>CAZKEO010000533.1:0-1930 GCA_964551785.1 uncultured Eubacteriales bacterium
AGGAGTTATCTGGCGAAAGGCAATGGAATGGGCCAGGAAATAGTTGAAACGTTACCCGAACATTACGCTAATTGTACGAAACAAGTTCATCCGTATCGGTTAATTATTCCTGGAATTGTAGATTTTCATACTCATGCGGCTCAAGTTAATCAGCGGGGATTAGGCTTAGATTTACAGCTGTTAGAGTGGTTGAATGACTATACTTTTAAAGAAGAGAGCCGCTTTCATGAAACTACATATGCTACCAAAGTGTATGAAAACTTTGCCCTGGAATTGGTGAAGCAAGGAACTACCAGGGTAGCCGCATTTGCTACCATTCATAAGGAAAGTAGTCAAATTTTGTTTGATATTCTTGTGAATAAGGGTATCGGTGCCTATGTGGGGAAGGTAAATATGGATTGTAATTGTCCAGACTCCTTACGGGAAGATACGCAACGATCTTTGGCGGAAACGGAGGAGTTGATTCAAAGCTGGGATGGAAATCCTTTAGTCAAGCTAATTATCACGCCACGGTTTGCTATTACAAGCACCAAAAGACTATTAGATGGATTGGGGAAACTGGCGATAAAATATAATTTGCCAGTGCAGTCTCATTTGTCAGAAAATATGGATGAGGTCAAGATGGTAGCGGAGTTATTTCCAGAGCAAAAAGAATATCATAAGGTCTATGATTGCTATCAGTTGTTTGGACAAACGCCTACCTTGATGGCTCATTGCATTCACTTAACGGATGAAGCTATTGCATCTATGAAAAACAATGGGGTTGTAGCAGTACATTGTCCAGATTCTAACCTAAATCTGTCCAGTGGGATTATGCCAGTGAGAAAACTGCTAGAAGCAGGAGTACGAGTCGGCTTAGGAACTGACATTGGTGCAGGTCATGATTTGTTTATGCCAAGGACGATAATAAAGGCTGTGCAAATGTCAAAGGCAATTTATAGTTCTGATAATAACTATGAACCATTAACCTTAGTAGAAGCTTTTTATATGGGTACAAAGGGTGGCGGAAAGTTTTTTGGTAAGGTGGGAAGCTTTGAGCAGGGATATTCCTGCGATGCCCTGGTCATTGAGGATGTCATGGGTAGAGTGGAGGGGCAATCCCTTATTGAACGGTTGCAAAAGTTTATCTATACTGGGGATGCTTCTAATATTATTGCTCGCTATATTGCAGGCCGAGAAATAAAATAATTATATAGGATGCATTAAAGAAACAAAAAAAGATCGCTACTCATCTGGCTAGGATAGCCAACGATGATGGTAGCGATCTTTTTTTATTGTCTGTTTTTACGTTGTCAGAGCTAGAACTTTAAGGTTGCGCCCAACCCCGTACGGTTACTATTACTGCCTTGATCCGGCATAAAAGACTGGTAATTAACGTTGACGTCAACATTGTTTGTTAAGTTGTAGTTGGCTCCAACCTGCAGTTCTTTAAAATCGTTGGCACCAATCAAGGAGGCATAGCCGTCCAAAGAAGGAGCTAATGGAGCGTCCACTGCTGCGCCTATGTACATTTTCGATCCATTGTTATAATCTCTACTACCAACGATAGCTCTCAGATTATTATTGAGGTTAAGCTGTCCGTAAATATCGTTCTTTTGAAATCCAACCGTAATGTTATCAGCTATCTTGTTTTCAGCGTAAATGGAATCATGCATGAAACCAACGGCTGTTTCTCCTTTTGTTAGATCGTTAATCGGCGCGGCAAAACCAGTGGCGGCACCGAAAGAGAGAAGAGTAACCACAGTAAGTACGATTTTTTTCATAATAATTCCTCCCCAAATATGTAATATTAACTAGTGAGCCTTTTAATAGAACTACTCATTATATATAATAATACTCTCCAGGTGTGACAAAACTGTGACAAGTCTATAGTCTTACGATTTAACAATAGATAACCAGAATAAGCCCACCAGGATCGTCAATACGGTGA
>CAZKEO010000534.1:0-1300 GCA_964551785.1 uncultured Eubacteriales bacterium
GGGACCACTAGCCGAACTAATTATGGCCCAGCCGGCCGGGACTGCAAAGTTGGAAGACTTAGTCTTGCCTTATGTAGTTGCTGAGCTAGGCATCAATTCAGTGGAAGAGGCCTTGGCTGGGGCGCGAGACATTATTGCCGAGGAGGTTGCCGACAAGGCGGATTTTCGCAAATATGTCCGGAATCTAACTTTTACAGAGGGAATGTTATTTACCAAAGGTAAAGAGGGTGAAACAGGAACCCCTTATGATATGTACTTTGATTATCGGGAACCCGTCAAACGGCTGCCACCACACCGCATTTTAGCGATCAACCGGGGTGAACAAGCAGAAGTACTAACTGTGAAAATTGAAACTCCTGCCGAAAAAATCATTGCCGGTCTGCAGACTAAGGTTGTAAAGCAACCAGGGACAGTCTTCCAGCCTGTACTTCTGGAAGCCGTTGAAGATGGCTATAAACGTTTGATTGCACCCTCAATCGAAAGGGAAATTCGCAATGAACTGACTGAAATAGCGGAAGCACAAGCCATCAAAGTTTTTGCGGTGAATCTAAAGAATTTATTATTACAGCCCCCGGTTAGGGGTAAGCGAGTATTAGGAATTGATCCTAGCTTTCGGACAGGCTGTAAATTAGCAGTCGTGGATGAAACGGGTAAAGCCCTCGAGATCGGGGTAGTTTACCCACACGCACCCCAGCGACGTTGGGAGGAAGCCAAAGCCCAGTTAATTGAATTAATCAACCGCTGGGAGGTAGAAATAGTTACCATCGGGAACGGGACAGCCTCCCGAGAGACAGAGAACTTAGTGGCGGAAATGCTCAAAGAGCTCCCGCGAGAAATTTATTACTTAATTGTCAATGAAGCTGGAGCCTCTGTTTATTCTGCTTCGAAGGTAGCTCAGGAGGAATTTCCCCAGTATGACCTCACCCAGCGGAGCGCTGTTTCGATTGCCCGTCGGCTCCAGGATCCCTTGGCAGAGTTGGTGAAAATTGAACCGAAGGCCATTGGGGTCGGTCAATACCAACATGATGTTAATCCTAAAAGACTGGAGGAATCCTTAGGGGCAGTGGTAGAATCAGCTGTTAACTCAGTAGGAGTGGACTTAAATACAGCTTCAGCATCGTTGTTACAGTACGTCGCTGGCTTAAAACCAGCCGTAAGCAAGAATGTCGTAAGCCTCCGGGACGACCAAGGCACGTTTACCAAAGCAAACCCAATAAAAAAACTAACCCGCACAAGTGCGCGCCTAGTGTTCCACGATTGCGGGTGTTACCCTTTGCCACCAGTGGCCTGACACCCGCAC
>CAZKEO010000534.1:1310-1909 GCA_964551785.1 uncultured Eubacteriales bacterium
AAAACCAGCTGTAGCAAAGAATGTCGTAAGCTTCCGGGAGGAAAAGGGCAAGTTTACCAAACGAGCACAATTAAAAAAAGTACCCCGCCTAGGTGAGGCCACTTTTGTCCAATGTGCGGGCTTTTTGCGTTTGCCAGATGGGGACAACCCCCTGGAAAATACGCCTGTTCACCCCGAATCATATGGGATTGCTGAAGCAATCTTGGCTAAAATCAACTTTAAGAAAGAGGATTTAGCAACTGAGCAGTTACCGGCAATTCGCCGCCAGTTGGCGGAACTGGAAATGTCAGCATTGGCACAGGAATTAGACGCGGGTCTTCCGACGGTAAAGGATATTGTCGCAGCTCTCCAAAAGCCTGGCAGAGACCCTCGAGATGAGCTCCCCAAGCCGCTCCTTTTAAAAGAAGTAACCAGTATTGAAAATCTGCAAGATGGGATGATACTACAGGGGACAGTGCGTAATGTCGTGGACTTCGGTGCCTTTGTTGATATTGGGATTAAGCATGATGGCTTAGTACATATTTCGCAACTAGCTGATAAATTTATTAAACACCCCGCCGAGGTGGTGGCTGTGGGCGACATCGTTCAGGTCAGAGTAC
>CAZKEO010000535.1:0-1905 GCA_964551785.1 uncultured Eubacteriales bacterium
ACTTTCTTTATATGTTTGATTTGAGTAAACCTCCAATTGGCCATTTTGTGCTACTGCTTGACGTGCTTTGTCAACTTTCAGAAAAAAATTTACAAGGTTAACTGTAGCTTCAGGGGAAGATGAACATGTTAGGTGTACATTATTTTTAAACATATTGTTGACAGCCTGTGTTGGTACGGTCAGCAGTAAACCGCCTGAACCCAGTACCTCAAAAGTCCGGGACGTTAACATTCCCTGATCATTTTGCAAACCTATGATAATCTTGGCTGAATTATAAACTTTATTTGTCTCCTCATACGGTAGCTCACCCTTAAGTAACTGCTTTGGAATCTTAAAACCCATTAACCCCTCGTCAAAACGATCCCAGCGCTTACCCCAAATTGCAAGGTTATATCCCCTTTCGACCAAAGGCTTAAGCAATATCTGAACACTATTCTTTCGAAATGACTTCCAGGCTTTGCCGCCATTTCCGACTAAGGCCACATCATAAGCGTATTCACTGCTGGGAGGCTGATACTTATTAAATTCAGGATTACAACCGAAATCCAGATGTCCGGCAGGAATCCCCAGTCTCTGGTATTTACTGACACTCCCGGGATGGATAGTTAAAACCGCGTCAGGTTTGAAAATTTCAAGACACCTGAAAGAACACTCTGTAGTCCATCGTGGGTCTTCGGTTGCCCAATAAATATGTTTTATCTTATATTTAGCGATTTTCTTAACTAACTCGTCTATATGTTCACGTTTATGCCGGCGATAGGCCCAGCCAGTTGTTATTAAAAGGTCAGGCCTAAAGTGTTCAACTGCTTCTTTTATAGAATTTTTACTTAAATCCCTTAGAACAAAAATTGGACAATTTAGTTCTCTAAACCCCTGAGGCAGCCCCAGAGTATATTTCGAACTACGCGCAAAAAACAGTATTCTGCTCATTCTTGCCTCTCCTTTAACAATCATCATGGCCTCTCCTTTAGCAAAAGATCGCGTGTGCGGTCTGTCCCACAGTTTAATAACATATCAACTATCGAAAGGTGAGGGATAAAACTACCCCAAAGCTGAGGATATGTGATTGGTTGATAGTTGAGATATTCCAATTTAAGACCGTGTTTTTTAAAAATATCGGGTTGATTATAGGCCTCACCACCACTACCAGATAGGTAACTATCAGCAGAAAAGTGCTGGCAGAGTGCAACTATCAGTTCATTTTTCCGAAGGTCAGCAAATTGAGGTAAGGATGATATAAAAACAAGCTTTGTTTCTAGTTGAATCAAGTCATATACAAGCTTGATAAAAGCATAATTTATGTTTAATAGATATCCGGTATCTGGTAATACCTGTTCCAGCTGTGGGAAAATTTCTTCAATATGGAGTGCCTTTGCGTAGTTTAGTTTGAGGGCCTTAAGATGCTGCTTGCTCCAACCAGGTAAAACCAGAACTTCATCATATCGCTGTAGGCTTAAACCTTTGCGTTTAACCGGTACAGTGAGCATCTGAGACCCATTAGGAGTTTTAATAAGATTCCTGTTAGCCACTGAACTACCCCTTGGAAACTGCACAGTATCTAAAATTACAAAAATATCACACTGAGCCATCTTACTAAAATATCCCGGCCAGGGAAGATAATTTGGCTGGTGCACTGCTAATTTCATCGCCATACCCCATTAAACTATTTACGCTTATTTTAAGACATATAAATAGCTTTCGCGTAATACCCCATGCCCTCCATAGCCTTCTTTGAATCGGAATAATCCGGCATTAACGCTACTTCCTTTGCCCTCAGTGGAAATACCCCAATCCAAATAAAAAAAGCTGTTTTTTCGTCCCCATTCCATCAGATAACCAAAAATAAGGTTTAGCGGTCGCAGGTGTTGGTAATGGTCGTCGTGGGCAATATAAAAACAGTTAATT
>CAZKEO010000536.1:0-1901 GCA_964551785.1 uncultured Eubacteriales bacterium
CATCCCGTGCATCAGGACGATGCACGCCCTGGCGGTGGTCATGGACGACCACTCGGCAGGGTTTGGATGACGTTTATTAGACCTAGCAAGCTTAGACCTGCTTCTCGCTATGTGCAATGCTCTGGACCGGAACTGGTACCCAACCGGCAGAGCTAGGCTTAACAAAGACCCCAAACCAAAAATTGGACGGCAAATTCAGGCTTATTACCTTTAGTTTCCTGCTAAACAGTTATCTGGCTTTCCTCCCAGAAACTTTGCCTGAACCTAACAGCCTTTTCCGCTTCAGCTACTTGCAACTGACTTGAATTAATTGTATAATAATCAAGCTACCCAGTTGCAAATCGCAACAGATATTTTTAATAAGTTAAATAGTTTTGTCGTGCTAGATGGGGAGGTAGCGGTGCCCTGTACCCGCAATCCGCTATAGCGGGATTGAATTCCTGCCTTCGGGTTTAGCTTTTTAAGGTCTGGCTTAAGCAAGTGATGTTGATAACCGGGTCCTACGCAACGTAAGCTCTTGAACCGTGTCAGATCCTGACGGAAGCAGCACTAAGGGATGTCTGGCGTGTGCCGTGGGGTTGCCTGGTAGGAGTTAACTACTTAAGTAACGCTTAGGAAATAAATTCAACGGCAGGTGCGCGGCTATAATATTACAGACAGGAGATGGTCAAAACCATCTCTTTTCAGTATTTAACAACGCCGGAGCGGTTTTGGCGCTCTAAAAGAGGATTCAACGGAAGCGACAGCGAATATTGGTGTAGGTTTTTTGAGATGAGGTGAAGCTGGTGGCCTATATAGCTATGTACCGAGAATGGCGGCCAAAGAACTTTGCAGATATCATCGGGCAAGGTCATATAAGCCGGACCTTGCAAAACGCGGTGGAAACAAACCGGGTAGCCCATGCCTATCTTTTTTGTGGGCCTAGAGGCACTGGGAAGACTAGTACCGCTAAAGTCTTGGCCAAAGCCTTAAACTGTTTGCAGAGAACGGGCATTGAGCCGTGCAATCAGTGTGAGAACTGCCAACGGATTAACCAAGGTTCTAGTATGGATGTTCTGGAAATCGATGCTGCTTCCAATCGGGGAATTGACGAGATTCGCGATTTGCGGGAAAAAGTAAAGTTTGCACCTGCCGAAGGCAAGTACAAGGTTTATATTATCGACGAAGTACATATGTTAACAAATGAAGCCTTTAATGCTTTGTTAAAAACACTTGAGGAGCCTCCCGGCTACGTAATTTTTGTCTTAGCCACCACTGAGGCCCATAAGATTCCCTTAACCATCATGTCCAGATGCCAACGTTTTGATTTTAGGCGGATTTCGCTGCGTGATATCATCGAGCGGTTGGCCTATGTTGGGAAACAGGAAAAGATCGAGCTGACCGAGGAAGCGCTCTTTTTGATTGCTAAAACCGCGGAAGGCGGCATGCGAGATGCCTTAAGCATTTTAGACCAGTGTGTGTCCTTTAACGGCCATCTGGTAGACGCTCAGACAGTGCATGCCGTAGTTGGCACCGTAAGTGGAGAGCTAATAGCCCAAGTGGTGGCCGCGGCAGCTGAGGACAACATGACTGTTGCCTTGCAAGCAGTAGATACCCTGGGCAAAGAAGGTAAGGACCTCCGGCAGTTTCTACGTGATTTAATTGATTACTGTCGCGATATGATTTTAGTTAAAGTTTGCAGTAATCCAGCAGAAATCATGCACTCCTCAATCAATGATCTTGAGAAATTACGAGCCCAAAGTGAGCTTTTTAAACAAGAAGAGATTATGGGGATTATCGGCATTTTTACTGAGACTGAGCAAGGAATGCGCAGGAGCACCCAACCCCGCCTGGTGCTGGAGCTAGGTATCATTAAAGCAGTTCAGTTCAAAGGTAGCCAAGATTTGCAGGCAATTGTACAA
>CAZKEO010000537.1:0-1891 GCA_964551785.1 uncultured Eubacteriales bacterium
AAAATAACCCAAACAGACCTGCCAGAGGGCTATTTGAGTGCATTTGGCCAGCGTATTCCTCGTTAACCATTCATAACCAATATTATGTTACACTTCCCAGGAATAAAAGTCAATGGTTTCTGCTCAATTAAATTATTTATCAACCATTGACTTAGGCATTTTTGAGATTTACAAACTTAGTGTATTCATTTAAAAAACCCAATTCTATTGAGCCTACCGGGCCGTTCCGGTGCTTGGCAATAATAATTTCTGCGATTCCTTTTTTTTCAGACTCGGGATGATAATATTCATCACGATAAATAAAGGAAACAATGTCCGCATCCTGCTCAATCGCCCCTGACTCCCGCAGATGACTAAGATTGGGTCTTTTATCTTGGGATTGTTCAGCAGATCGGCTCAGCTGGGACAAGGCCATCACTGGGCAGCTAAGTTCTCTGGCGAGGGCCTTCAGGGAACGGGAAATTTCCGAAATCTCCTGCTGTCTACTTTCACTACGTTTACTACCCTGCATCAGTTGGAGGTAATCGATGATAATCAGGCCCAGCCCGTGTTCGCTCTTTAAGCGACGGCACTTAGCCCGCATTTCCATAACAGTAACGCCGAAGGTATCATCAATAAAAATCGGTGATTGAGCTAAGGGACCCACTGCATTGACCAACTTCGGCCAATCTTGTTCAGATAAGTTACCAGTCCGTAGTTTATGCTGGTCAACCATTGCTTCTGAACACAGCATTCTCTGTACTAACTGACTGGCGGACATTTCTAAACTAAACACCGCCACTGGTACTTTAGCCTTAATGGCAGCATATTGAGCAATATTCAAACAAAAGGCGGTTTTACCCATGGCAGGCCGGGCAGCTACAATGATCAGGTCAGAGGGCTGAAAGCCGGAGGTAATCCGGTCTAAGTCAGCAAAGCCAGTGGGTACGCCAATAACATCACCCTTATTTTGGTGAAGATATTCGATGCGGTCAAAGGTGTCCAGCAGAATTTCGTGCATGGTGGCAAAGCCCTTGGTATTTTTCCGTTGCGAAAGGTCATAAACCATACTTTCAGCTTTGTTGATTAAGGTGTCTACGTCATCTCCAGCCTCATAACCCAAAGCAGCCATCCTGGTGGATACTCCGATTAAGGAACGTAAAAGCGCCTTTTCCTCCACAATGCGAGCATAATACTCGGCATTAGCTGCAGTTGGTACAATCCCGGCTAGGGAGGCCACATAGGCCACCCCACCTACTTTATCCAAGGCATTGCGCTGCCGTAGTTCTTCGGAAACGGTAATCATATCTACAGGGTCACCACGGTCAGCCAGCGCCAAAACTACCTGGAAAAGCAGTTTATGGGCATCTCGATAAAAGTCCTCCGGGCGTAGGATTCCCATGACCTTAAGCACAGTATCAGTATCTAGCATCATGGAGCCAAGCACTGATTGCTCAGCATCTAGATTATGCGGTGGTACTCGTTCCAATGCAAAGCTCATGGTATCACTCCCCCTGATTTGTCCTAGTTATTAGTAGTTAGCTAATTGGTAGCACTGTTACTTTCATCGACAAACACATATGGCAAAACTTCCTCGATACTGCCTACTGGAATCGCCTTGATATCCTTGAGCTCCCGAGGAATATCGCGGGCATTTTCTTGTGGTACCAGCACTAGGCGCATCCCGGACTGTTTTGCGCCGTACAGTTTTTCCGGCACACCACCAACTGGTCTAACTTTACCCTGGATGGAAATTTCACCAGTAATAGCAACATCCTGACGGATGGGCCGGTTCTGAATCGCGCTCATAATCACCAGCAAGATCGCTGTTCCGGCAGAAGGGCCGTCAATTTGGCCTCCCCCCACGACATTGACATGGATGTCATAATTGTTGATATCTTCCCCGCTTAAG
>CAZKEO010000538.1:0-1881 GCA_964551785.1 uncultured Eubacteriales bacterium
TCACTGGTAATGGCGATTAGTTCTGCAGGTTGACATAAGAGTTCCGGATAGACTCCTGTACGGAAAACCTCTATTTTCGGTTTGTTACCAGCCTTATAACCTTCGGTAATTATGATATCCACTCCACTGATCCGGCCAGCAACCTCATCTAAGGTTAATTCCTGTTCAACCTTACTAATCATCGCAAATTTATCTGGTGAGGAAATCACCACCGTATCTGCTCCTGCTTGAGCATGTCGCCAGGTATCTTTGCCAGGCTTATCAATCTCAAAGCCATGGGTATCATGCTTGATCGTAGCAACCTTCCAACCTCTTTGTTTTAGCTCCCGCAAGATTTTCTCTAGCATGGTAGTTTTGCCTACATTTGATTTTCCTACTATAGATATGACCGGAATCATCTTACACTTCCTTCCCGAATTGAAGAGCTTGTTGGTAGTCTTCTTGAGTGTTCACATTAAAAAAAACCCGCTCTACTTCAGCAAATTTGCGAACTTCTGCCTCTTCCAGATATCCTACCCGCACTTGAGGAAAAAAAGCAGTGATTTTAAAAGTCCGTTCATTGATGCACTGTTCGATCGGTTGGAGACACTGTTTACTATAGACAGCGTGCATGGGTTGCAGATGTTCACCTACACGCGGTACCAGCACATCTAAACCTCCCGCCTTTTCCACCATGTATTGACCTAACGCCCAATTTATGAAAGGCATATCACAAGCTACAATGAAATTATAAAAATAGGAGGAATAGCTGAGACCGGCGTGAATTCCGCTTAGTGGGCCCATTTGGGGTAAAATATCTTCCACTAGTTTAAGCTCAGCTGCCCAACTAAATTCCCGATATTGCACAGGCTGATTAGTGACCACCAGGACTTCTGAACAAAATTGCCTTAGCTGCCCAACTGCCTGTTGGATAATAGTCTTTTGATCTAGGCATAACAAGGCCTTATTGGTTCCCATCCGGGTGTTTTTGCCACCCGCCAGGATAATCCCTGAAGCCACCATTGTAAATCTCTCCTTTTTCAGCCGATATATTATCGACAGGGAACAAAACAATTATTTTAGTCCCCTTCTGAAGTTTGCTCTCGATGTGGATAGAACCACCCAAACTGTGGACGATACTAAAACATACCATCAGTCCCAAGCCTGTACCAGTTGCTTTAGTTGTCAGAAAAGGAGTGCCCAGCTTAGCCAATAGGTCTGGCGGCATCCCTTGGCCATTATCAGTTACGCCCAACTTAATATAATTACCCTGGAGCGCTGTGCTGATTTCCACCTTACCACTATCTTCACAGGCTTCCACCGCATTTTTTACTAAATTAATTACTAATTGTTTACTCTGCCCAGGATCTCCTGTGAGCATGGGCAGGTTCTCCGCTAACTCCAACTTTAATTCCACATTATACATGATGGCATGGCTATTCATTAGTTGAAAGAGACCCTTCAGCAAATAGTTGAGATTATAGATGGCCAGCTTTGGGGCTGTAGGTTTGGCGAGGCAGAGAAACTCACCGGTAATAGTGTCAATGTGACCAATCTCCTCTAACATGATTTCGATATTTTGTTTGTTATGGATTTTCTCCGGATTAGCCTGCATTAACTGTAAAAAACCCTTAATCGTGGTGAGGGGATTTCTGATTTCATGGGCTATACCTGCCGCTAGATGCCCGATTGCTTCCATTTTTTCTAATTTAGCTTCGCGTTCCATACTTTCTTTAATTTCTTGGATTCGATAATTTTTGTGCAATAAATAAAGCATTACACAGACGACAAAAATAATAATTAAATTATTAATTGCTTCTAACAACACCATCTTATTTATCGCATTGATTGGTTGGGCAACTGCTAAATACCAACCAGTATCACTTAGCTGCTTATAATTAT
>CAZKEO010000539.1:0-1857 GCA_964551785.1 uncultured Eubacteriales bacterium
CGCCATTAGTTGAGATGCCTCCTACTATTTTCTTGCTTTCATTTCTTTCGTTGAATGCATATCTTTGATATAAGGTATGTTGAAACATAGTAAAGGGTGCCTGTCATTGTACTATGACATCTGAGATGCTACAATAATCATAATCAAGTTTGCTCTCACATGTCTATGGCCATGCATCTTCTGAGCATGGGGAGATTTTTGAACAGTCGATTGTTAAATGAAAGGGGATAATTTCATCTTATGAAAATTTTTCATGCGTGTGATATCCGTGGCATTGCTGGCACGGAACTCACAAACGATATAGCACAGCAAATTGGTCTAGCAATTGGCGTAAAACTGACAGGACAAAAAGTCGTTGTTGGTGGTGATGTTCGTCTATCAACACCAGTACTAAAAGAAATTATGATTAAGGCCTTAGTAGAATCTGGCTGTGAGGTCATTGATATTGGCATTGTTGCCACCCCTGTATTTTATTATGCCCTAAAAGTAACGGGGGGAACTGGTGGCGTCATGGTAACCGCTTCCCACAATCCTGCACCCTATAATGGCTTCAAGCTGGTACTCGGACCCGATCCAGTTACGGAAAATGATATTCTAGAAATAAAACAACTGGTGGATGAGGGTGCTCAGGTAGTTGGCTCTGGAACATTGACAACATTGCCGATTATTGAGGAGTATTTGACATACACAGCTGCCTTAGCTAAGCCTAGTAAACTGCGAGTTGTGGTGGATGCTGGTAATGGTGCCACATCTGAAATTGCACCTACCCTGTTTCGAAAGCTGGGGTACGATGTGATCGAACTATATTGCGAACCTGATGGCAATTTTCCTAATCGTTCGCCTAATCCAGCTCTCGCTGAAAATTTACGCGGTCTCGGGGAAAAAGTACGGCAAAGTGGTGCTCAATTAGGGGTGGCATTTGATGGTGATGGTGATCGGGTAGCTTTTTGTGATGAAAATGGACGGTCTATTGATAATGATAATATCATTGTGCTCATTGCTCGTAATTACCTAGAAAAAGAAGCAGGCGCCATTATTTACGATGCAAAGTGCTCCATGGTTGCACCCGAAGAAATTAGCAAGGCTGGCGGTTATCCTGTCATGGCCAGAGCAGGGCATACTTTTAGCAAAGCAGCTTTTTTAAAACACAAAGCATTATTTGCTGGTGAAATTAGCGGACATTTCTTCTTTAGGGAACTGGGTTATGATGACGGTATGTTTGCCGGACTCAAAGTCTGCGAATTTGTGGCTACTCATGGTGCTTTGGCCAAACTAGTCGATGAAATCCCGAACTATATCTTAACCCCTGATATTCGGATCACCTATAAAGGCGGGGACAAAGAAGCTATTTTGGATGCAGCAGCAGTTCGGCTGGCACAGTATAATCCGAATCGCATCGATGGTGTGCGTTTAGAGTTTGCTGATGGGTGGGGAATGATTCGCGCTTCTGTAACGGAACCTTTATTTACACTGCGTTTTGAGGCAAAATCTGCAGGGCGTTTGCAGGAAATTATTGATCTTTTATTGTCGGCACTACCGGTAAATATAAAAGAGTTGGTAATGGAAGCATTACCAACTCAAGTCTAGTTATTTTTGATCAAATTTTATAAAAAAAGTAGTACCACTGGGACTTGTGGATACTTTAATAGAGGCCTTATGCCGGGCGGCAATGCTATAACAGATTGCGAGACCAAGCCCCGTCCCCGCATCTTTAGTCGTGAAAAAGGGCGTTCCCAATTTCTCGATAATGTCAGGGGGGATACCTGTTCCCTTGTCTTCAATCGCCATCACTACGTAATTATTTTCAAGAAAAGTCCGAATAGTAATTATTGTATCAGGTAACATAGATTCTAGACC
>CAZKEO010000540.1:0-1840 GCA_964551785.1 uncultured Eubacteriales bacterium
TTAAAGATATTGATATTGACATGAATGAAGGCGTAATCCGAGCAATTATTGTACCTGGTGAAGGCAAGTTGTTCGGGGTGTTTGGCGGACGTAATGATGATTTTTATGTCCCCTGGGAAAACATCCGAAAGATTGGGATTGATGTGATTTTAGTGGAGGCAGAGCCTTTCAGGGGAGGCCATCAGAAAGGGTACTCCTTTGAATCTTAAAACTATTAAGTGAACAGACGGGCAACCTGCGGGCAGGCTCGTCTTTTTATGTTTGAGGCGATAGTACTAGCTATGCTTTACCGGCTTTTCAAAATGTGATAAAGTGATTGAAAAGGTAAATTGTCCGCATAAAGGATGGTATAGATGAATAAAGCTTTTGTCCTGACCACAAAAAACGGGGTGGATATTCTCGAAGCTTCTGCTTTTAATAATAGTGGGCTTGTCAAACATGGCTTTTCGACAAGAGTAGGTGGAATTAGTCAGGGCGCTTATGCGTCCATGAACTTAGCTACTCATGTTGCTGATTCCCTAACAGCCGTTCAGGAAAATCGGCGCCGCTTTAGTAATGCCTTAGGGATAGATCCTACAGCTTGGGTGACTGCCCAACAGGTTCATGGTGATCAAGTTCACTTGGCGACTAGACGCGACCTGGGGCGGGGAGCTAATGATTACGAGAGCTCCATAAGTTGCAGAGATGCCCTGATTACCAACATCCCAGGTGTCCCTTTAGCAACCTTTTATGCAGATTGTGTTCCAATCTTCATTTTGGATCCTGTTACCCCAGCCATTGGTTTAGCACATGCAGGCTGGAAGGGTACTGTAGCCAAAATCCCCCAAAAAACAATTCATGCGATGCAGCAAGCCTTTGGCACCTTGCCCCAAAACTGTTTGGTGGCAATCGCTCCTTCGATTGGCCCCTGTTGCTACGAAGTTGACGAAAACGTGATGCTACAAGTTCGGGCTGCTTTCCCTAACTGGAGGGAGCTCGCTCACGCCAGCCAGGAGGCAGGTAAATGGATGCTGAATCTTTGGGCAGCTAACCAGCAGCAACTGCTAGAGTGTGGGGTCAGGTCAGAGCATATTGCTGTAGCCGAATGCTGTACTAGCTGTAATACTAAACAATTTTTCTCCTATCGAGCCGAAAATGGTCAGACTGGTAGAATGGGAGCGCTATTGATGTTGAAAAGTGGGAGTGAGAGGGAGTGAGCAGAAACATGCCAACCATCTTGGTAGTTGATGATGAGGCGCATATTGTAGAACTGGTTAAATTTAACTTAGAAAAAGAAGGATATCAGGTTGAAGCGGCTTATGATGGCTTAACTGCTATCGAGATGGCCAAGAAAAGACTTCCGGATTTAATGATTTTGGATATTATGTTGCCCGGTATGAATGGTCTTGAGGTTTGCCGAACCCTCCATAATTGCCCTGATACAGGTGATATCCCAATTATTATGCTAACTGCTAAGAGTGAGGAAATTGACAAAATCTTAGGTCTCGAAATGGGAGCAGATGACTATATCACCAAACCCTTCAGTCCTCGAGAACTCTTAGCACGTGTTAAAGCACGGTTACGCAGGACCCAGAAGGATGCGGAACGTAAAAGTGGCGAGGATGATCGCCTAGATTATGGCGATGTGGTCATTGACCTGGAAAAGTTCGAAGTCTTTGCCCGGGGTAATCGTTTAGAACTTACTCCTAAGGAGTTTGAGCTGTTACGTTTGTTTTTGGCTAACCCTGGGAAAGTCTATTCCCGGGATGTTCTCTTAGAAAAAATATGGGGTTATGATTACTACGGGGATAGCCGGACAGTCGATGTCCATATTCGACACCTGCGGAAGAAAGTAGAGTTA
>CAZKEO010000541.1:0-1840 GCA_964551785.1 uncultured Eubacteriales bacterium
TAAAGTTCATATCCTACGATTTTTCTGCTCAATACATCTTCAAAAAGATAAAGATAGTAGAAGCGTCCTTTAACAAAGGAGGCAAGGTAGGTTATATCCCATGACCAGAGCTGTTTAGGGGCAGTAGCAATATGGGTGGTTGGTCTTTTAATGACGCGGCGTTCCTTGGCGCGTCCACGATGAGTCAATTGATTGTGCCCCTTCAATATCCTATAAAAGGTTGACTCACTAGCAAGATAGACCCCTTCATCAGCTAATCGGGGCACTATTTGTGAGGGAGGTACACTCGCATATTTAGGCTCATTACAGATGAGCAAAATCGCTGCGACTTCCTCAGCGCTTAGCTTGTTTTTTGGGGTGGGATGCACTGCTAAAGGCCGTTTATCTGCAGATACAACACCTGCTAAAAACCAGCGTCTATAAGTGCGTAAGCTAATGTCGGCGGTTTCACATGCAGGCCTTATTCTTGCGCCGCTACTTGTGGCTTCTCCTATCCATAACACCAGCAACTCTCGCTCAGGCAATAGGGTTAATCGTCCTCGATTCCTTCCCCGTAAAAGGCTTGTAGCTTTTTTCCAAGCACCAATAAGGCCGCAGCCTCCGCTAAAGCCTTTTCTTTACGTCTTAATTCTTTTTCTAGCTGCGCAATCTTTTTCTTATCCTCTTTACTTTGAGTCTTATCCTGCTGCTCAATATGCTTGGTGTCCGCAAGTTGTGTAATAAATTGAACTTTCCACTCCTTAATCGTTTCAGGATATAGTCCTTGCTTCCGACAGTACTCGCCTAACTCCAGTTCAGTCATTGTTGCCGTTTCTACAATCACTGCAAAACGCGACTCCGCTGTTGACCACTGGGCTGTTTTGCCTTCTTTATTAGTAACCATTATTCCCTTGTCCTGGTTCTTTTTAATCCAGGTATGTATTGTTGATGTGGGTATATTCTCTTCTTTCGAGATTTCTGTACAGGTTTTATTATGCGGTGGCAGATGCTTGATCAATACGGATTTTTTTCTTTCTTCTGAGTAAGTTCTCATTTTTAGCCTCATCGCCCCTTTAATTGAAATTAATTAAGGGTGACAACTAGCCTGACACAGGGGGATGGGACAGTCGTGACCCAGATATGGCTCCAAATTGTCAACACGCCCTAATCGAGCTATCATTGGTCTTATTTAGCGAATGAGACTCAAGCGAATGGATAATATCCAAGCACTATTAAATACTATCTTGCATATAGATCATTATCTTTTTAGTTTTGTCTCAGAATATGGTACCTGGACCTATCTTGTCTTGTTTGCCATTATTTTTTGTGAAACTGCCTTGGTTATTACGCCTTTTCTTCCTGGCGATTCTCTGCTCTTCGCAGCAGGAAGCCTTGCCGCACAATCCCGTTCTGCTCTTGATATTTGGTTTCTTTTTTTCCTGCTCGTTATCGCATCAACACTAGGCAATCAAATTAATTATTGGTTGGGTAGACTGCTCGGCCCACGAGTGTTTAATGCGAAGCGTTCTTGGTTATTTAATCCCAGGCATTTGCAAGAAGCCCATGCCTTCTATGAAAAAAATGGTGGTTTAACGATTATTTTAGCGCGATTTATGCCGATCCTACGTACCTTCGCACCCTTCGTAGCAGGTATTGGTTATATGAATCTCAAACACTTCACAAGTTATAATTTAGTCAGCGCAATACTCTGGATTGGTAGTTTACTTAGTTTTGGCTATTTTTTTGGTTCTCTACCCTTTATCAAAAATAATTTTACCTTGGTGATTTATGGTATTGTTTTGATTTCGATAATGCCTGCTTTTATTGCTTATATCTGTCGTAAAAAAACTGTTGCTGAATG
>CAZKEO010000542.1:0-1838 GCA_964551785.1 uncultured Eubacteriales bacterium
AATGAGTTATTAGAAGCAGGTGCCTTTATAGGCACTCCCTTAGCAGGGTTAAATGCTGACGAATATGTTAAAGGAAGAACTATGGGCGAAGCAAATGCTAAAGCCTACTTAAGGTTAAATGCGGCAATTGCTATTGAACACATAACCCTACGAGCGGTGGATCTAGGACTTGGAACCTGCTGGGTGATGATGTTTGACCCGAAAAAAGTTAAATCAGCACTCGAACTAGAAGACCGTTATAATGTGGTAGCTTTAATTCCAGTAGGATACCCGGATCAGTAGCCTTCCCCCCGACCTAGAATTCCATTAAGTGAAATTATTCTTAAGGAGTTATAATAATTTTGGAAATAACTTGTTTAAATTCCTCATTGTGGTACAATCATAATTGAGATAATAATGCGTTTTAGGAGGTAATGATGTTAAATCTAAAACCGCGGAAACCTGTATACTTTGGTCTGTTCGCTCAAAATGGTGAAGCAATAGCTTTAGCTGCTAAAATCCTTGATGATACAATCAATGATATGAGCTTGTTAGAAACAAACATGAGCCTATTGAAAAAAATCGAAAGTGAAGGTGATGAAATCACCAGACAAGTTCTTGATCATTTAAATGTTGCTTTGATTACCCCCTTTGATCGGGAAGATATTTTCAAGTTAGCTCAATGCTTAGATGATATTTTAGATTTTATATACGGTACAGTAGACCGAATGGTGCTTTACCGGGTAACCAAGCCTACCCCATGTATTGTAGAGATGTCAGCGGTTTTAGTCGATGTAGCTAACCGGGTAAGCTTGGCTGTTGGCCTGTTAAAACGAGTTTCCGCTAACCAAAGTGCAATTATTAAAAACTGTAGAGAAATTAACACTTTGGAAAGTAAAGGTGATGTTATTTTCCGTCAAGGAATCCAAACACTTTTTGACCATGCTCAGGACCCCATGGATTTTATCCGCTGGAAAGAGATTTATGAACATATGGAGCATCTGCTTGACGTTTGTGAAGACGTAGGCGATGTACTCAAAGGGATTGTGTTAAAATATGCTTGATTTAATGACTTTATTAGTTATCGTAATAATATTGGCGCTTATTTTTGATGCCATTAATGGTTTTCATGATACTGCTAACGCTATTGCTACTTCTGTCTCAACCAGAGCTTTAAGTCCCTATGTGGCTGTTATGGTAGCAGCTTCCTTTAACTTTTTGGGTGCTATTGCTGGTACAGCGGTTGCTTTAACCATCGGCAAAGGTATTGTTAACTCTCAGTTAGTTAATATGCATACTTTCACAGCTGCCATGCTAGCCGCGATTCTATGGAACTTAATAACTTGGTATTTTGGCTTTCCCAGCAGTTCCTCCCATGCTTTAATTGGGGGACTTGTTGGTGCTGCAATTGCTTCTAGCGGTTTGAAAGCAGTTATCGTTCATGGTCTAGTTAGTAAGGTATTAATTCCCTTGGTTATCTCACCGGTTTTTGGTTATCTGATTGGCTATTTACTAATGACAATTTTTTATTGGTTATTTGGTTGGTTTCCGCCGGGTAAAATAAATAATTCTTTCCGTCGGATGCAAATCTTTTCCGCTTGTACAGCTGCCTTTTCGCATGGCTCTAATGACGCCCAAAAAACTATGGGGATTATTACTTTAGCCCTGTTTAGCGCCAGTGTTATTCCCGAGTTTACTGTGCCTACCTGGGTAAAAATAGCTTGTGCAATTGCCATGGGCATAGGTACGGCATCAGGTGGTTGGAGGATAATCAAGACAATGGGGACTAAAATATTTAAGATGGATCCTATCCATGGATTTGCCGCAAGAGGCGCCAGGAAGGTCAAGTTTTTGTGAAT
>CAZKEO010000543.1:0-1834 GCA_964551785.1 uncultured Eubacteriales bacterium
CTTGGTGGCTCCGATATCCAGACCTCTGGATGGGTGAACTGCAATAAGCAGATCGGGGTCTCTGTCAAGCTCCCTGCCAACTACAAACTTTTGCTGGTTGCCTCCGGACAGGTTTCCTGCCATCTCTTTTATGCTTGGAGTTTTTACATTGTATGTTTTGCATATTTCTTCCGAATGCTTGTCAATCAATTTCCAGTTGAGAATTCCATTCTTGGAAAATGGCGCTTGGTCATAACACATAAGCATTAGATTTTCTTCGATGTTCATACCCTTAATCATGCCCATCCTATGCCTGTCCTCAGGAATATGCGCAATCTTGTGCTTTAGCACCTCTTTAGGGGGTTTATGAGTACAGTCAGTTAATTTGATAAAGTAATTGCCGCTTTCAATCTTGTGCAGCCCTGTTATACACTTTACCATTTCAGACTGCCCGTTGCCATCTACACCGCATATGCCAAGAATTTCACCTGAATGCAGCGAGAAAGTGACATCGATAAGAACAGGATGCTTATCATGATTAACTGCACAGAGCTTCTCCACTCTGAGAATTTCCTCTCCTACAGTCGCCTCTTTTTTCCGGGTAACAAGCTCCACATTCTTTCCAACCATCAGGCTGGCAAGTTCTTCTCTGTTTTTTACATCCTTTACAGCCACTGTGGCGACAACTTTGCCCTGACGGAGTACGGTGCAACGATCACAAATTTCCATAATTTCAGCTAACTTATGGCTGATAAAGATAACAGTTTTTCCCTCAGAGGTAAGCTTGCGCACCATTTCAAACAGACCAACGACCTCCTGGGGAGTCAGCACTGCGGTGGGTTCATCCAGAATCAATAGGTCTGCATTTCGATACAGAGCTTTGATAATCTCAAGCCTCTGCTGCTGTCCTACTGAAAGGTTTTCCACCCTTATCCAGGGGTCGATTTCCATGTTATATTTTTTAGCCATTTCCTTAAATTTTTCTGCTGCACTATTAAGGTCAAGTACCATTTTATTTTCCTTTAATCCGAGAATAACATTTTCAATTACTGTCAGTGCAGGAATAAGCATAAAATGTTGATGTACCATACCTATGCCGAGTTCAATCGATTGCTTGGTGTCTTTAATATATACCCTTTCGCCATTTAGGTAGATTTCACCCTCTGACTGGTCATACATGCCATACAGAATATTCATAAGTGTAGATTTGCCTGCACCATTTTCACCCAGCAGAGCGTGAACCTCACCCTTTTCAACACTAAGAGAAACGTCGTCGTTTGCAACTACAGACTTAAAACACTTGGTAACATGCTTCATTTCCAAAAAAGTCATAATACATCCGCCTCCCTATTCTTTAGAATATGGTACCGCACTGGCTGCCGGCTTGTTGCTTCTGCGGGTTATCATACAAATCGCCACTACGGTAATCAGGTAGGGAAGCATAACCAAGAACTGATATGGGATTCCCGTGTTAGCCGCTTGCATACGATATTGCAGAGCTTCACCTGCTCCAAATACCAAAGCTGCAAACATTACTCCCACTGGAGTGTAGTTTCCGAATACAACTGCTGCCAGGGCCATAAAGCCACGTCCGGCAACCATGCCTTCTGTAAAAAAGCTAAGCTGGCCCATTGAAACAAAGGCCCCGGCCAAACCTGCCATCAATCCACTGAATAAAACAGCCTGATAACGGGTTTTTAATACATTAATACCAACAGTATCGCAGGCTTTTGGATGTTCTCCGACCGCGCGCAGCCTTAGTCCAATGTTTGTCTTCTGCAGCACAAACCATGCAGCAGGTACTGCGAGGAAGGCAAGGTACACAGGGATGGACTGATTGAAAAAGGCTTCGCCT
>CAZKEO010000544.1:0-1820 GCA_964551785.1 uncultured Eubacteriales bacterium
GTGCTCGACAAAAAGAGTGGCCATCCGAAGGCAAAAAGACAAGACAAAAAGATAACTAACCCCCAGTCATGGGAAGAACTCCGGCAGTTTGATATTGTAGTTAGCACACCAAATTGCATTAGCCCAGAATACCCTGATGTTAGTGCGCCACCTAATGATTTGTTTGATTTACTTATAATTGATGAGGCGCACCACGAAACTGCCAAGACCTGGCGCGCGATAGTCAACGCATTCCCAACCTGCAAAAAAGTTTTCTTCACGGCAACTCCATTTAGAGAGGACAACAAGGAAGTAAAGGGCCAGATTACATATGAATTCTCAATTAGGGAAGCGTATCAAGATCACATATTCGGGCCAATTGAATTTCACCCAGTCGACCTTGCAGCGCAACCAAATTTCGACATTGCAATTGCTTTAAAGACGGAGGAGGTTTTTAGAAAAGATCGAGAAGCAGGGCTAGAGCATTTCGTTTTTGCAAGAACAAATACTAAAAGGCACGCGAAGCAATTAGTAGATATCTATAAACAAAACACTTCTCTAAACTTGCGTGTCTTACACAGCAATCACACGAACAGATATGCAAAACAAACAATTTCGCAATTAAAGTCAAAGCAACTAGACGGAATTATTGCGATTGATATGCTCGGTGAAGGTTTTGATTTCCCAAACCTAAAAATAGCTGCCGTTCATTCGGCCCATAAATCCTTGCCTATAACGCTACAGTTTATTGGAAGGTTTTCCAGAACTAATGCCGAGGGCATCGGAGCCGCCAAATTCATTGCCATTCCTCAACAAATAAGCATTGATGCATACAGGCTATACAGAGAAGGCATGATTTGGCAAGAAATAATACCTGAGCTATATCAATCTAGGATCGACAGAGAAGTTAACTTGCGAAGTGGTTTGGCATCTTTTCACGTTCAATCTGTAGACAATGCTGAAGCAAAAGAAGAGATCGAGGAAATTTCGAGATATGCACTTTCTCCATACCATCACGTTAAGATTTTCCGCGCATATGACGGCGTGAATCTGGACAAAGATGTTGAGTTAGCCGGAGCAGAAACCATTCGACAAGATCGAAGCTTTGATTTGAATGCTATCTTTATGCTGACTCGGGACGTTGCGGTACCAAAATGGGCGACCGGTAATAGGTTTGCACGCGTGGAGTATGATTTGATAGTCGTTTACTACGACGAAGAAACAAACTTGCTTTTTATTAATTCTTCACGAACAACGGATACCGTCTTCCACCAGGTGGCCAGTCAGTTGGTAATCGGCCGATATCACCCACTCCCGCTATATGAAATCAATCGAGTTGTTGCAAAAATAAAAAACCCGACTTTCTTTTCCATTGGTATGCGAAGCAGGACAATAAACAGTCAAACAGAATCCTATAGAATGATAGCCGGGTCTCAGGCACAAAGAGCTGTCTCCCGAACAGATGGCCGGCTATATACTCAAGGTCATGCGTTTGGTAAAGGGGATGACATTCTGGGGGAAACAACCCTGGGTTTTAGTGGTTCCTCAAAAGTTTGGAGCAATCAATATTCTTCAATTCCCGAGGTGATTAAATGGTGCAAAGATTTAGCGGGTCTAATAAACACGGACGTTGTAATACAAACGGGTTCGGAGTTAGACTCGATCCCTATTGGCGAAGGAGTCGGCGACTTACCCGTTGACGTTATTGCGGCAGATTGGGAGAAAGATGTTTATCTAAATGCTCCGATAATTTCTTACAAGCTACCCGGAGACCAGTTTCATACCACCAAACAACTCTTGGATCTGGACATCGCCTTAGTTAAAGGAGAGGTGAGCAAGGA
>CAZKEO010000545.1:0-1820 GCA_964551785.1 uncultured Eubacteriales bacterium
ATATTCGAAGCATATCGTTACTGAGGTTTTATCCCTAGATAATTACTATGTAGCGGAAGAATATCATCAAAAATATCTGGTGAAAAATCCTAATGGTTATTGCCATATCGATTTATCATAGTTAGATGATCATCAGTTTATAGCACAACTATTCTATAACTTTTTAGTATCCATCTATTTTAGCAACTGCAAAGCATGTCTTTCCTCGGGGATTCGAATGCCTAAGATGAGCACCGCATTCAATAGAGTAGCAAGAGTAGCAGTTGTGATAGCACCAAAAATCAGCGGTACACTAACTAATTCAATAGCCACCGCTAAGTAATTGGGATGGGATAGAAAACGATAGGGTCCCTTGCAGATAAGGGAGCCACCAGGGATGACTAAAATTCGTGTATTCCATAACCGTCCTAGGCTAGCGATACACCAATATCGTAAGCCTTGGGCGACAACAAATAGACTGAACCAGACATACCAGAGCTCGCTTACCGCGCTGCCACCCAGACTCGATTCCATTGTCCAGCCTATTAACCATCCGATATGTAGTAGAAAAAATAGGGGGTAATGCCCAGTTCCTAATTCTTGTGCACCTGCCGCTAGTGCCCATATACGATTACGTCTAGCGATGTATAGCTCACATATACGTTGACAAATAATCACGATAGCCAGTAGCCCCAACCAGTCTACCATTGAAATAATACCTTTTCAGCACTAAATCCTGGTCCCAAGGCAAGCATAATGCCATAATCACCTGTCGGCAGTGTTTCCGCCATGAATTTTTCTAATACAAACAAAACAGATGCACTAGACATATTGCCATAGTGAGTTAAGATATCATATGCATATTTTAGTTTATCTTCAGATAAGTCAAGACTTTCCCTATACGCACTAAGTACCTTGGCACCACCAGGATGCATAATGTAATGGTAAATTTCTCTTTCCTTGATTCCCCATTGTTCACAGGCACTGCTCAGTAATTCTGGTAAGTAAGATCTTACAATGCTGGGAATATCCCGAGAAAACCGTACTTTAAACCCTGTGTCAACTAAATCCCAGCCCATTACATGTGTAGAATTAGGAAGCAACGTACTATAATTACCAAGTAGGGCAGGGCCATCGCTATCAATCTTTATTAATGCTGCTGCGGCTCCATCGGCAAACAAGCTGGTACCGACTAGATTGGATTTAGAATAATCCGTCTGTTGAAAAGTGAGACTACATAGTTCAACTGTTACTAAGAGAACTGACTTTCCTGGTAAGCTATGCGCAAGCTCAGCTCCCCGTGCCAATCCTGCTACCCCGCCTCCGCATCCAAATCCCCACATCGGTAATCTTCGAGTATGTGATGAAAAACCTAATTTGCGAATTAGCTTGGCATCTAAGCTAGGTGTGGTAATACCAGTCGATGAAACAAAAATAACCATCCCAATATCCTCGGGTTGCACATTTGCTTTCTTCATTGCCTGTAGTGCTGCCTCTTCGGATAGTTGGAGAGCCACCTGTTCAAAGATTCTATTTGTTTCCGCAAAAGAATGAGCAGTACCATACCACTCCAATGGCTGGGACAAATGTCTAACCTGAATACAACTATTCTCGAAGACGGGAAGTAAACGATCTAGATGATCAACATGTGAGTGAAAAAGGGTGGCAATAAATTTCTTTATCTCACCCTGCTCTAAAGGATATCTTGCAACTGCTGTACCGACAGCTTGTATTTTGGGTATTTCCATAAATAATAATCACCACCATTTCATTTCTTATATACATGGCATTAAAGAATTTGCATTCAGGTATTTAACCATAAGCGGAGGTTAAGTGCTAAC
>CAZKEO010000546.1:0-1809 GCA_964551785.1 uncultured Eubacteriales bacterium
TACAGGATACTTATGGGGTAATTTTATACCAGGAACAGGTTATGCGGATTGCTAGTGATTTGGGTGGCTTTAGCTTGGGTGAAGCTGATTTATTACGGCGGGCGATGGGTAAGAAAAAGCCAGAGGCGCTAGCTAAACTAAGGAGCCAATTTGTAGAAGGTGCTCTAAATAATGAGGTTGAGGCAGGGACAGCAGGGCAGATTTTTGATCTGATGGAGTATTTCGCTGGTTATGGCTTTAATAAATCACATAGTGCTGCCTATGCTTATGTTTCTTACCAGACTGCTTATCTGAAAGCAAATTACCCATTGGAGTATCTGGCAGCTCTGCTGACCAACGTCATGGATAACAGTGGTAAAGTAGCCTTATATATCGAGGAGTGCCGGCACTCAGGGATTGAGGTGTTGCCTCCGGATGTTAACGAGAGCTTAAAAAATTTCACAGTAGTTGGGAATAAGCTGCGGTTTGGCTTGGCAGCCATTAAACAAGTGGGTCATGGTGCTATCGAGTCAATTATCAAGGCTCGGGAGACCAAGGGGAGCTTTACTTCCCTGCAGGATTTTTGCGAAAAGGCAGATTTGCGGGGGATCAACCGGAGAGTTATGGAAAGTTTAATCAAGGGCGGAGCGTTTGACTCGCTGCCAGGCCACCGGGCCCAGCTCCTAGCAGGTTTAGACCGCTGTTTGGAAATTGGTCAACTCTTAAGTCAAGAACGGGCGTCTGGACAGTTTTCACTTTTTGATTTTATGGAAGCGGGCGCGGCCACAGTGCAAAACTCGGTAGTATTACCAGAAGTAACCGAATGGCCTATCCAGGAGCAGTTAAGTCTAGAAAAGGAAATGCTGGGACTGTATATTTCGGGGCATCCACTGGGTGAATATCGGGAGAGTTTAAGTGGCAGCAAATTCACTCCTGTGGTCAGCTTAAGTGAGGATCAGGATGGGCAGTTAGTTAACCTAGGTGGTATTATTGTCAGTAGCAAACCTTTTACTACTCGTAAAGGTGATGAAATGCTCTTTGCAGTCCTGGAAGACCTTACTGGCACAGTGGAATTAGTCGTGTTCCCAGGTGTTTACCGCCGCTACCGTAATTTATTAGGCACTGACCAGGTGCTGGAAGTACGTGCTAAAGTTAATTTTCAGGACGACCAGGCCAAAGTATTAGCAGAGGAAATCAAGCCCCTCACAAAGCAGTCAGCCAGCTCTCAGCAAATACCCTCAGCACAGCAACCTGACACTGCTGGACTAGGTGCCGATATTAAGGAGGTTCAGGCCAGTTATTCAGCCCAGGACAATAAACAGGTAGCGGGTGATTTCTGGCAAACAGGGACGCTGGTAGCTTGGGAACAGGCTCCGGTAAACTGGTTAAAGGAAAAGTAGCGGAAGGAACTTCTCTTCATATAATGGAGTACGGTGAATGCCGGAAGAGATGGAGGGAAGTCACCTATGCCAGTAAATATGCCTGAATTACTAGAATCTCGAGGGGTTACCTTAAAAGCAATTGCAGAAATCGTTTGGACTCTGCAAAAACCTTTTAACTCCCAACTTTCACTAGCTAGTTGCCTATCTGCAGTAGGTGCAGTCCTACAAAAAAGGGAAGTCCAAAATACCATCATGACGGGTATCGCCCTAGATGTCTTGGCAGAACAAGAGTTACTGCCAGCAGAGCTCCAAGCAATGATCGCCAGGGATGACCCTCTTTATGGCGTTGACGAGGTCCTGGCCTATGGAATCACAAATCTCTATGGCACCATCAGCAACACTAGCTTCGGTTATTTAGATAAAGCAAAAATTGGCTTAATTGGGGATC
>CAZKEO010000547.1:0-1808 GCA_964551785.1 uncultured Eubacteriales bacterium
TTCGCTAGTGATTTCCTGCAACTTGCTAACCGGGAAGCTATCCGCTGAGGGTAATCCTCCGGCAAAAGAGATGATATTAGGTTGCTGGGTAATTTTTAAGATTTCTCGTACAGCCGAACCACTGGCGTTCACCATTCTGGCTGCTAATCGTAAAGCTTTCATTACAAGCCCTCCATTTTTACAGCTACTGTCATTTTTCCACATTACTCTTATTATATGACAATTTCGATGCCGAAATAAAGCGCAAAGTGCTACTTTCTATCAGAATCAGCTACATCATTAAGGCCATAATTGCTTTTTGAGCATGTAAACGATTTTCGGCCTCATCGTAGATAACTGAGTGGGGGCCATCAATAACCTCTGCAGCTACTTCTTCACCCCGGTGGGCTGGTAAACAGTGCAGGAAAATATAATCAGACTTCGCTGCCGCTACTAACTTATGATCCAACTGGTAAGGAGCAAAAATTTTAGCTCGTGCGGCTTGTTCAGCTTCTTGGCCCATACTAGCCCAAACATCAGTAATTAAGACATCAGCACCACTAACCGCCTCAAAGGGGTCAGTGACCACTTTCACGATACTGCCAGTCTGTTCACCTGTGGCCTGCGCCTCGGCTACACACTTGGCATCTGGCTGATAACCTTCAGGTGTTGCTACAGTGATATGCATCCCTGTTTTAGCAGCACCGTGCAAGAGGGCATTGGCCATATTATTGCCATCACCAACATAAGCCATTTTTAGGCCCTTCAGCTCACCCTTATGTTCCTGAATGGTTTGGAGGTCAGCTAAGACCTGGCATGGGTGGAGCAAATCAGTCAAGCCATTGATGACTGGAATGGAGGCAAATTCCGCCAGTTCGATTACTTCGTAATGTGAGAAGGTGCGAATCATAATTCCATCGACATAGCGGGAAAGTACTTTGGCAGTATCGGAAATAGGTTCACCACGACCTAACTGAATATCATTACTACTCAGGAAAAGCCCCTGACCGCCTAATTGATAGATGCCCACTTCAAAAGATACTCTGGTACGGGTCGAGGACTTCCGAAAGATCATCGCCAGAGTTTGTCCTTTTAGAACTTGGTGTTGAATACCTTGCCTTTGTTGTGTTTTCAGTTCTTTAGCTACTCGGAGCATTTCCAAAATCTCCTCAGTAGTAAAGTCATTGAGGGATATTAAATCCCTGCCGTAGAGTTGTTTTTGGATGTTGTTTTCAGCAAGTGCCATTTGTTATTCTACCTCCTCCTTCTTAAGTACAGTTGTCGGGTCTTTGTCTCCGGGCCGCTGGTGAGTAGGAAAGAGAGTGCGTTGTATCCAGCCGGCCTGGGGTCAGCAGCCCAACAGGGCCGCGTATATGCTTCAATACTATTTATACTTTGGTGTTGCTCGAAACTTGGGTGATGTAGACTTCTTTTGGTTGTCAGCCAATCCGATTCGCGTCTGATCCTGTTTGGCTGCTCATGCATGACTACTGCCGTCTTCCACAAATGCACTCCTTTTCCCACTTCGCCACCGCCCCTGGGCATAATCCCAATGGGTTGGGCGCACTTGACTGGTTGGGGCAGATCTTGCAGCATCCAGGTTGGTTAACTTTCCTCCCCCAAGCTGTGCCGATATGGGTCATATAAGCTGGGGAGGGCAGCTGGTTGGAACAAGCTGTGCCTTTGCGGGAGTTCGGCATTGGCATCCATGCGGGCGAAACAGTTGGATTTAGGATCGAGTCGGCTCAGCGCCCAATAAACTCCGCGTAACCAAAACCTATTTCACCACTGCGATCGAACGTACCCTTGGCATATCCTAAATCCTCTGT
>CAZKEO010000548.1:0-1807 GCA_964551785.1 uncultured Eubacteriales bacterium
GCGGTGACTTAGAAAGCGACGGCTCCCAAAAGTAATCCGGTGGTAACGGGGATTGATCAAGGACTGGCTGATATTGAAAAAAAGGAAATCGGCAGGGTTCCTCCCCATTTGAGAGATGCCCATTACCGGGGAGCTTCCCGTTTAGGCCATGGCCAAGGTTATCTCTATCCCCATAATTATCCTGGTAATTATGTTGCGCAGCAGTACTTGCCGGACACTATGGTAGGCACAGTTTATTACCAACCCTTTGAAAATGGGAATGAAGTAGCCGTAAAAGCAAGAATGAATAAGCGCCAGTCAGAATAATTAACCCCAAAAGCATCAACTTTTGGTTTAAAAATATGAAAAAATTTCTGATAAATATCTAAGTAAATTACTTGGATTTAAATTGACAAGAAAGTATGATTATGCTACGATAAATTATGCAAGAATACCAAGGAAAACAATAGGAATTGGGGTGGAATCATGAAGTTGTCCACAAAGGGTCACTATGGCGTAAAGGCCATGTTTGATTTGGCACAGCACCATGGCCAAGGGCCAATCCCATTGAAAAGTGTTGCTGAACGTCAAGAACTTTCTGAGCATTATCTGGAACAGCTGATAGCTGGGCTTAGAAAAGCTGGCTTGGTCAAAAGCTTACGGGGTGCGCAGGGTGGTTATACTTTAGCTAAAGACCCTTCCGAAATTAGAGTCGGAGATATCATCCGGGTCCTGGAAGGTCCGATTGCTCCAGTAGATTGTGTTAATCAGGAGGATCCTAATTGTTGCAATAAGGCTGACTCCTGTATAACTCGAGGAGTATGGGAAAAAGTTAGGGATAGTATTAATGGGGTCTTGGACTCAATTACCCTAGCTGACATGGTTGAGGATTATGAAAAAGCCCAACAAGTTGATGATTTTTACATGTACCATATCTAAGCTTCACTCCCCTAAGAACTTTATTATTTAATCCAAAGGAGTTGGACTCTATGCAGAGAATCTATATGGACCACAGTGCTACTACACCAGTAGATCCGGAGATTGCGCAAAGCATGCTGAAATATATGGTGGAGGATTTTGGCAACCCCTCTAGTATTCATGCCTTTGGCCGGGCAGCCCGCAAAGCTGTCGAGGAAGCCAGGGAACGTGTTGCTACAGCTATTGGGGCTGCGCCTATGGAAATCATCTTTACCAGTGGTGGCACCGAAGCCGACAATATGGCTATTTTAGGTGTAGCTACAGCGAATTGTAAAAAAGGTAACCATATCATCACTTCCACGATTGAACACCATGCCGTTTTAGACACTTGCCAACACTTGGAGAAAAACGGCTTCACAGTTACATATATTCCAGTAGATGAAACAGGAAGAGTGCGGGTGGAGGATGTAGCCAAGGCTATCACTAGAAATACTATTTTAATTACCATCATGCACGCCAACAATGAAGTGGGAACCATCCAGCCGATTGCCGAAATTGGAAAATTGGCGAAAGAACACGGAGTATATTTCCACGTGGATGCAGTTCAGTCCATTGGGAAAATACCTGTTAATGTTGATGAACTTGGGATAGACCTGATGTCTATTTCTTCCCATAAAATTTATGGTCCCAAAGGGGTAGGCAGTCTTTATGCCCGGAAAGGTGTACGCCTTACACCTGTTACTCACGGGGGTTCCCAAGAAAGAAAGCGTCGGGCTGGTACCGAGAATGTTCCGGGGATTGTAGGTTTTGGCTTAGCGATGGAGAAGGTTGCCAAGGACCTCCAAACAGAAGCACCTCGCTTACTGGAGATGCGCGATAGGCTGATTAAAGGAATCATGGGAAGATTGGA
>CAZKEO010000549.1:0-1803 GCA_964551785.1 uncultured Eubacteriales bacterium
AGGTCTTTATGCAGTCTACCAGCAGTCTTGTTGTGGAGAATAAAGCGAAAGTAGCGAGTCTAGCCTCCGCGAGGAAGACTACCCCTGTAGCTGTTTGTGGTCTGCATATGCGCGGCTATCCGCTGGAACAGCAGATGCATGACTGTGGCGCCCGGTTTGTCCGGGAGACCGTTACAGCCGCTAAATATCAAATGATTAAGCTACCCTCCGTGCCTGCTAAACCAGGGCTGATTAAGCAACGAAATGGTGGTGGCGCAATTCAGCTGGAAATCTGGGAAATGCCCATCGAGAGCTTCGGTTCGTTTGTAGCTTCCATTCCGGCCCCCTTAGGCATTGGCCAAGTAGAGCTTCAGGATGGCACATTAGTCCCAGGCTTTATCTGTGAAGCTTATGTAGCAATAGAGGCGGAAGATATTACTGCCTCGGGTGGTTGGAGAAATCTCTAAGTATTTATAAATATTAAGTTGGTAGATATATCAAGCCTGAAAAGCGGCCAGCATTCCCCGGGGGGGGGGGGCTGGCCATTTATGCGTTAAAGGAAATAGTTAACTAATTAACAATATTTAAGTCGATTAAGCAGGAATTTCCATCCCGAAGGTAGAATGATTTTGAAGTACTCGAGGTGCTCGATACCCTTTGTATAAGAACATAGGGCTAGGGGTGCCTATTTTTTATTCTAATATTAATCAAATCCAGTTAATTAACGAACAAGGAGTTAACATAGTTATGGGTTTGGTACAAAAAATCAGCAATTTACTTGAGTATCAGGTAGCAATAGACCTAAGTACTCGCTTAAGTTGGAAACAGGCATTATTCATAATTACTACGTTCATTCTGGTTTTAGTCATGTTGATCAATATTGTCAGTCAGAAATATCTTTATCCAAGGCAAGGTGGAGTTTTTGAACGTAAAATTGCTGCCCTTGCGAAAACTTCTAAGCAGACAAATTACGCGAGTAATAAAACTGAAATAGCCCTTGCCTATTATTTAGAAGGTAATCTGGAAAAAGCGCAGTCACTTTTTGAGAGTGTGTTACAGCAAGATAAGAATAATTCTAAAGCAAATATTTATTATGGTCTGATGTTGGCAGATCAAAAAAAATATCAACAAGCGATACCCTATTTAGAAAAAGGCATAGCGCAAGAACCAACTCAGGCTCAACTGGCTTATCTGTATTTAGGTATCAGTTATTTTTTTTCTAATAATACCAGCAAAGCGTTGGAGTATTTAGAGACAAGTACTAAATTAGAACCAGGGTCACCTGCCGGGTATTATTTTTTCGGCTTAGCAAATAAAAAAAAGGGGGATTACCTGAAGGCCAAAATCCTGTTTGAAAAAGCCATCCAACTATCGGGCGGGAACTATCCAGAAGCAGTCCAGGAATTGCGTGGTTTAACGAAGCAGAGATTTAAATAAGCCTGTGGTGATAACAGTGAGAAAAAATATAACAATTAATCAATTACTGCTGATATTACTAATAATTCTACTAATAGGAATAGCTTATCTAGGTTATTTGTACCAAAAAAGCAACGAAGCCCCTAAACCCAATGCTATTGTGAGTCTGAAACAAAAGCCGATACCTCTCTTTAGCATTTATGGTAGTGATGATAAACCTCTCAGGTCGCCAATGGCGACATATGTTAATCGTCAAGGGAATATTTATATTTCCAATATAAATTGCCATGATATTCAGGTTTATACTTTTTTAGGTCTATATTCCTTCTCCATTTTAAAAAAAGAAAAGAATCTTGAAGAGTTTAACTTTCACAAATGGTTAACAGAAAATAATAAAGGCTATATCCC
>CAZKEO010000550.1:0-1793 GCA_964551785.1 uncultured Eubacteriales bacterium
TAAGACTGGTGCAAGGTGGTACTCAAAACTGTATAATTACTGATGGTAGCTCAATGATCCTTCATAACTATGAGCAAGCTAGTATGGATTTCGCGCTTCCACCCAATCAAAGCTTTGATAGTCAGACAGATTTGCACTTGTTTTTAGCTGGGTTGGTTTATGGCTTATCTTGTGGGTATCCGATCAGGCAGGCGCTGCGTATTGCGATTGCGAATGCTTGTAGTCAAGAATAAAGAAAACCCGATTTGCGCCGAGCCTCTGGCAACGGTGGTCGCACCTTGCAGCCATGGCCGCTGCATTAGATCATCCGTGGACGTGGGAGCAGCGGTGCACTTATACTATTTTCTTTAATAGCGACGATCAGAAGTATATGTAATACTCGGAGAGTGCATCATTTTAATATGTTATAATTTCTGGTAGTATCCAAAATCGTAAAATGTAACTATGCTTCATAGTTGTCTAATTACTGCTGTTGGTTTATTTATTAATTGGTCAAGACCCAATTTTAGGAGTTGATGATGTGGCAGGATTTGGAGAAAAACTACGTGATGCTAGAGAAGAAAAAGGCTTTAGTATTGAAAAAATTGAAGAAGAAACTAAAATACGTAAACTCTATCTTGAGGCTTTGGAAAAGGAAGCTTTCACAATACTACCTGCACGCGTATATGCAATTGGCTTCGTAAAACGCTATGCCCAATTTTTAGATATGGATGTTGAGGAATTAACCAGGGAATTCAAAGAGCTTGCCTATGGTGCTGGTGAAGAAATAGAAACGCCAGTGTTTCAGGCACCGGCTGCTAAAAAACCCAAGCTTATAAGAATACCGGTAAAAAACCTATTTTTCGCAATAGCCTTCCTGATGTTGGTAATCTGGGCAGGTAATTTTCTGCTGGACTATATTAGTAATGGCATAACCAAGCTTGAAATTAGCAAAACACCTTCAGTAAATGAGAAAAACAATTTGCCGCCTTCACCTGTGAAAACACCAATCAGTAAAACGCTTGACATGGTGGTGAAGGTTAAACCTGACAAGAAGTGTTGGGTCTTGGTACGAGTGGATGGTGAAGAAAAATTATCAGGAATATTGACCTCCGGTCAAGAGGAATCATTTAGTGCTAAAAAGTCCATTTATATTAAAGTTGGAAATGCAGGTGCAATAGACATATTGTTAAATAACAAAAAGCTTGCGCCATTGGGTGGATCAGGTCAAGTTGAGGAAAAGGAATTTAAATATGGTAGCAAATACTGAAAATACATCCCTGCAAGTCGGCTTTATCAGTTTAGGATGTGCCAAGAACCAGGTTGATACCGAGATAATGATCGCCAAACTTAAAAAAGCCGGCTATAAAATCGTTAATAATATGTTAAAAGCCGATATCATTGTCATAAATACCTGTGGATTTATTGAAGATGCTCGGGAAGAGGCTATAAACACAATTCTTGAAACCGGAAAATTAAAAGACAGCGGCTATTTACAGTACTTGGTGGCAACCGGGTGTTTAGCGCAAAGATATGGACAGGAATTACTGGATGAGATACCAGAATTGGACGGGGTGATAGGCATTTCGTCATTTGTTGAAATTGATCAACATTTGGATCTGATTTTGGCCGGGGAAAGAGTCTGTCAGGTTACTAAGCCTTCGGAAATATTCTTTGAAAAAGGGCCACGTGTACTCACTACACCAGCAGGATCAGCATATTTGAAGATAACGGAAGGTTGCAATAATCGCTGTAGTTATTGTGCCATTCCATTGATTAGAGGTCCATTAAGATCCAGACCCAGCGATGAACTA
>CAZKEO010000551.1:0-1791 GCA_964551785.1 uncultured Eubacteriales bacterium
GGGCTGAAGGATGGGGTGAGAATACAATCCCATTACGAGATTTAATGGCAATAATCGATTTGTATATGGCCGTAGATGTGGGATTGGTTGAGGGAATAATCCCCATAAGCACTCCTACGGGTTCCGCAATTTCCATAACTCGATTAACCTTATCTTCTCTAATGACCCCAATAGTTTGCATAGGCTTGATGAATTCATATAATTCTGTCGAGGCAAAACGATTTTTAAAAATTTTATCTTCTACTTTACCAAATCCTGTTTCTTCCACTGCCAATTTTGCTAGTGAAATAGCATTATCCTCTGCGACTTTCACCATATTACGAATGATTTGATCAATCTGCTCGCTAGTGAATTTTGCAAGGGCAGTTTGTGCCAGTTTAGCCTGACGAGCTAAATTTCTTGTTTCTTGTACCGATTGTAAATCATAATCGAAACTTTCCAATTTACGATTCCTCCCTCCACTGTCTTTACCTATTTTTATAGGTACACAAGTTACCTTGTACTTCCCTTATCATAATATTCCTGTAGTTTCTGAATCAGTAAGTCTTTATTGGCTTTCGAAATGGCTCTGCCTGCTACACCAAGTTCCTTATATTCTCTTGCTAGATTACGAAGTTTCACCACAGAAAGTAGCTTCAATGCGCCCACACTTTTTTCTAGACCGAATTCTTGTACGAAAGCATCCACTCCATCTTTGTGAAGTTCCGTCAACATGATTGGCTCTGAGTTGGCACTTTCGGCTATGGTTGGAGCGGATTGAGTCTCTCCTGCTACATTATTTTCCTTAACAACGATGATACTTTCAATATCCGGATGAGGCCGGGGAATGATATGCTGAGAAACTAATAACGAGTGACCAATCTGCAAGGCCGCTGTTACCCCCGCCTCTACGGCAGCCTTCACAGCTCCCACATCACCGGTTACGGCAATTGTGACAAGACCGCCACCGACAAAGGTTCTTCCCACAAGTTCCACTTGCGCTGTTTTGAGCATGACATCTGCACATTCAATAGCAGTAAGAAGTCCTCGTGTCTCAATTAAACCAAGAGCCTGCATAATTTACCCTCCTATTGCCCAGCCATCAGATCAGGCCAATTTGCTGGGTAGGTTACGTAAAAGAGTTTGACATACTCAGACGAACTCCAAATTACTTTAGAACCTTTAGGTACGAAGAGAACATCCCCTTGATGAGCTTGATACGTCTCACCATCAACAGTGATGGATAAGCTTCCTTCGAGAATAATATCAATCTCTTCATAGCATAATTCCCACTCAAAGCTGGATTTTTCAATTGTCAAAAATCCTGCGCTCATTTTCGATTCATCTTTACTAACCACTTCACGATAGGCTACGTTATTGCTAGAATCCCCCGTGTCAAAGTTCTCAAATTTCACTGTCCGACCACGAACAATTTTCAGTCCACTTTTAGGTTCACCATCATCACGGAAAGGAATTTCGCTAACTGGAGCAGTGACACTTGCCATGAGTCCGTTAGCCAATACGGCTTTTACTACTTGATAGATCATATCCCGGTCAATCTCTTGTTCCTGAATATGGCTCTGCTTTTGGACACAGTCTGTAGTTATGTTATTTTCAGTGGCAACTGAACCTATTGTAAATTCTACCCCTAGTTCCTTGGCTACATCATTGGCGGCCGCTGTAATGATAGTATTGCTGTCAACACAGAATATTTTTTTTCCCTTTTCTGCAGCTGCTTTTACCTCGCTTGCACACACAAGTCTTTTCAAAGTATCACCTCCTTTTACAGAATATTTTAGGCTACTGTGCTAT
>CAZKEO010000552.1:0-1790 GCA_964551785.1 uncultured Eubacteriales bacterium
CCACCAGAAATCAATAAGACAGACCTTCACCAAGATGAGGACAAGCAGACCGAGATCGTACCTAAAAGCTTGTACCGGGCTTTAGCTGAACTCGAAAAGGATGAATAGCTCCGCCAGTACATTGGTGAAGACCTCATCAACAACTTTATGGCGATTAAACAGTTAGAGGTGGAGAGCTTTACCAACTCGGTTACTGACTGGGAATGGAAGACCTACTCCTATCATATTTAGCAAAACGTTAGCATCAAGCCGGGAATTTCCCGGGCATTACTGGAGGGTGGATTTATGTGTGGTATCGCAGGAATTATTAGCAAAAAAGGACTCGATATTTCCGGCAAGCTGATTGATATGTTGGAGCTGATTCAGCACCGGGGGCCAGATGCCAGTGGGATAGCTGTATATGGTCAGGACCAGGCAGTTTATTTAAGGGTGGCAATCTCTAAAAAGGAAGCTTTCCTAACTCTGTCGGAAGTAGTGGCCGAATATGCCACTATTGTGTCGGAACAAACTACAGATCGGGGTCGCAAGGTGGCTTTTTCGGAACTGATTCTGCAGATTGAGGCAGCTGATATTCAGAAACTGCACCGGGCTATCAACATGGTAGACGGGCTTTACGTCCACTCCATCGGACAAGGTATGAAGGTTTATAAAGACGGGGGCCCGATTACTAACTTAATCAACAATCATCAAATCGTAGGCAACTCGATTACCCATGGGATGGGGCATGTCAGGATGGCTACCGAAAGTGCGGAGGATATCAACGCCGCCCATCCCTTTGTTTCACCTTTTTACCCAGAGCTGGCCATTGTCCACAACGGACAATTTACCAATTACTTTAACCTCCGGCGCAGTTTGGAAAGTAAGGGCGCAATCTTTAAGACCCTGAATGATTCGGAAGCTGCTAGCCACTTGCTGGCTTATGCCATGCTGAATAACGGCGGTGATTTGGAGGCAGCCCTTCACTATGCCCGCGAAGAGTTAGATGGGATTTTCTGCATTATCGCAGCTACTCCTAAGCAAATCGGGATTGTCAAAGACAAAATGGGGATTAAGCCGTTACTGCTGTTCGAAAAGGACGATGTAACCCTATTGGGCTCGGAACAAATTGAGTTTACTACGATTTTTCCGGATGTTTATGCCGAAGAAATGGAGCCAGGGGAGGTGCGCGTATGGAATGTATAAATGCTGCTGACTTGAAAAGCAAGGAACTAAACAGCTTGATTAAAGCAAAGCTACAGGTTAGTGGGGAAGTGACTATCGAAAACCCCCATTCCATGCACAATATCGCCACTGGCCTAGATCTTCCTGGTAAGGTTGTGATTCAGGGTAGCACCGGTTTTTACACCGGGGGCTTTCTGGAAGGTAGCTCGGTTCTAGTAGAAGGTAATACCGGCTGGTACGCTGGTGACAATATGATGTCAGGTGAGTTGCTGGTCACTAAAAATACTGGCTGTAACGCCGGAAGTTACTTTTATGGTGGCACCATGGTGATTTACGGCAGTACCGGCAGCCGGGTGGGCTATGGCATGAAGGGCGGAACTATCATCGTGTGCGGTTCAGCCGGACGCTGGGCTGGGCAAATGACCCTTGGAGGCAGGTTAATCATCTTAGGTCGGGTGGGCAAACAACTCGGTGAGTCCATGTATAAGGGAGTAATTTTCGCCCAGGCACAAGAGGAGCTAGAGGAGAATCTGGGTGGCAATGTCTTTGTAGATGACCTGACTGAACAGGAAGTTCGGGAACTGGAAGATTTGTTCTTAAAATACGAGATCAATGCTGATCCGCAAAGC
>CAZKEO010000553.1:0-1786 GCA_964551785.1 uncultured Eubacteriales bacterium
AAAGTTCCATTGGAAGCTGACCACAATTTATTTCGTCTTGTTTTTGGCTACTTTTGTGCTTGCTGGGGAGATCCTTTACCCGGTTTTGTTACATAATTTCGAGAACAATGAAGAACAGCACCTGAAACTAGAAAGCCAGTTGGTACTAACTGCATTGAGACCAGCTTTGGAGCAGCAACAACATGATAAATTTGATATGCTAGTCAAGCAAATGGGGAAGGACTTGGCAGTCCGGATTACGCTAATTGACCATCGAGGAGTAGTGCTGGCAGATTCCCAAAAAGACCCCCACCAAATGGAAAATCATCTCGACCGACCAGAAGTAATTGCAGCACTAAGTGGAGATCAAAGCACCTCAATCAGAAAGAGTAGTTCGATGGGCTATTCGATGCTGTATGTGGCGGTGCCAATAGTCTTACCCAACCAGAGTACTCAGGTGTTGCGGTTGTCCGTGCCAATGGCTGAAATGCACCAATCAGTTCTACAGGTGCAACTTATTTTGTTTGGGGGAACCTTACTGGCCCTGATTATCTCGACTATCATCGCCTTTTACTTGGCCAGGCGTTTTACCAGTCCTATTCGGGAATTAACTCAGGTAGCGCAGGAATTTGCCCAAGGTAATTTTCGGACGAAGGTTAAAGTTGTCACGAACGATGAATTAGGCTATTTGAGCGCCACCTTCAATGCCATGGCAGTGCGTTTGCAAAGCATCATTGACGACCTCTCCAACGAGAAAAACAAGATTTTGGCGATCCTGACCGGGATGGGAGACGGGGTAGTGGCTTTAGATTCCCAAGGCCGCATTATTCTCGTTAACCAGGCTGCCGAAGAAATGTTTCACCGTCAGGAAGCTGAAGTAACGGGTAAATATATCTTAAGCCTAGTGCGCTATTATCAGGTGGAAGAAGTAGTCAGTCGGGTGATGACCTCCCGCAAGCTTGTGGTAGATGAATATAAGACCCCGACAACACCAGAAGCGAATATTCGGATTCATGGTGCCCCTATCAAAACTGATGATGCCAGAGTAGTTGGTGTGGTGCTAGTTTTTCGGGATATTTCTGACATTCGTCAGCTGGAACAAATTCGGACTGAATTCGTAGCTAATGTTTCCCATGAATTGAAAACACCTCTAACCTCAATTAAGGGCTTCGTTGAGACCTTGCTGGACGGAGCCTTAGAAGATCAGAAAGTATGTAGGCATTTTCTGGAGATAATCAGTGAGGAAACTGACCGTTTGCATCGCTTAATTGCGGATTTGCTGAGCTTAGCTCATATAGAAGCACCTAAATTTGAGGCAGCAATTGTGGAGACCGATTTACCAGCAGTAGTGGAAAAAGTTATTGCGATGCTAACCCCGCGCACTGAAAGCAAAGGGATTAAAATCAGCCTAGATACCGAACCAGATTTGCCCAAAGTACTGATAAAAGAAGACCTCTTAGGGCAAGTAATTTTGAACCTGTTGGATAATGCTATTAAATATACTTTAGTCGGTGGAAAGATCATGGTAAAGGCCAGACTAGAACAACGCTTAGTCCGTGTGGATGTGACTGATACCGGAATCGGGATTCCTGAGGAATGCCTTGCGAGAATTTTTGAACGTTTTTACCGGGTAGATAAGGCACGTTCGCGTGATATTGGTGGCACTGGCTTAGGTCTTGCTATTGTCAAACACATTTTAGAACGCTACCACCAGAAAATCTGTGTTGAGTCTGAGTTGGGTAAAGGTGCTACTTTTAGCTTTACCCTAGCAACTACTGCCACTCAGGAACAGGAAGCACCTAAGCGA
>CAZKEO010000554.1:0-1786 GCA_964551785.1 uncultured Eubacteriales bacterium
ACCTTCTGTAAACGATGTTGAATATGGTTTTTGTTCGAGCTGTGCATACTTAATATAAAACTCAGAATTAGATACAGCATACCGTCCAGGTTGAATAAACACCATTTGGTCAGTATAACCACTAGTGACAGTAAAATAAATTTGAACCTTGTGGAAAATACCATCATTGGGCACAGTAACATAGTCCCCCATTACCCAAGAACCTCCGTCTATGCATATATACGATGGAGTTCCTCCTTTGGGTCCGATGTGTGAACCAATTAATTGTGACCCACTTTTATATTTAACTTCATAGGAAATGCTATAGGTAACATTAGGCAGTAGATTTGGGATGTTTTGGTACATTCCAGCGACAGCAGTTGGCCCCTTGCCAATAACGGTAAAATCATTTGAGGAATTAATATATCCACCATCATAAGTAGTCCACCCTTGACCATTATTTCTCAGCGAAGGATTATTAAAAAGGTTTGTCGTCCCCTCTTCAATTAATATTGCTTGTCCATACTTCCCCGTTTCAAAGCGTGCTTCCCCGGCTTCTACTACTCCGTTAGTCCCTAGAATAAGCAAAAAAATAAGTCCAATAATTAATAATCCTTTTTTTTGCACTGTTATTTCAATCCTTTCGCAAATTATAATTTGTATATAGCCTAATTATCAACTCAACTTTCGCACCTTGAAAATGACACTCGAACCTTATGATATCTAGGCTTTTTGATAAATAATTTAATATATTGACAAAAAGACACCTTAAAGTTTGGTAAAATGGAAGTGACTAAACTCGCCAAATCCCAAACAGAAAGGTGTCTGAGACCATGTTACAACAAAAATCCCTGTCTGTGAAGAGTGAGCAAGGACTTATTCGAATTCTTTCTACCCTACAAGTTGGTCAGATTCTGCGTACTGTGGGTATAAAAAAGTCTTTTGGCTTATCAAGCCTAGCAGTATTTCAATTGGTTTTTACCCTGGTTTTTCAAGGTCGTAATCTATTCCGTTTGCTACAGAGTGAGCAGGGACAATCACTGCCTGGAAAAGATGTGATTTACCGTTTCCTCAATTATCCCAAGTACGCTTGGCGTAAATTCTTGCACTGTTTGAGCCTTTCTGTGGTGCGGTATTTTGATGGATTAACATCATCAAATCGGGTTCAGGTATTTATTGTTGATGATTCTATTTTGCAGCGCAATCGCAGCAAGAAAGCGGAATTGTTGGCCAGAGTTCATGACCACACTATTGGTCGCTTTGTTCGAGGCTACAGTATGCTGACTCTGGGTTGGTCTGATGGCTACAGCTTTGCGCCTGTTGATTTCGTAATGCTTAGTTCCGCTAAGGCAGTAAATAGGTATTGTGAAATGCAGGAAGATATAGACAAGCGTACCCACGGATACAAACGTCGCACTGAAGCTTTGTTGCGGAAACCTGATGCTGTCGCCAAGATGTTGAAAAATGCAATAGCTGCAGGCTTTACAGCGGATTACGTATTAATGGATAGCTGGTTTACCCAGGCTCCACTACTCCGATCCTTAGATGCTATGGGGTTGTATACCATAGGTATGGTTAAGGACTTGAAACAGAAGTATGTTTTAAGTGGCCACCACTTGTCCCTCAAAGAACTGTATGTCAAGATACCAAAGCAATCCCATTAGGCTATCCTGGGTTCCATTAACGTCAAAACAGCCTGTGGCCTTCCTGTAAAGATTGTATTTGTCCAGAACCGTAACAGACGTCGGCAGTGGTTAGCGATTTTGAGCACTTACTGAAGTGTGACAAATGCCCAGTTAGTACGGAT
>CAZKEO010000555.1:0-1775 GCA_964551785.1 uncultured Eubacteriales bacterium
GGAGTGGGTATTCCCGAGCTACCCAGGGGTTGGCTTGTAAGCTTTCTCTGGGCTCCACGTAGCTTGGCAAAGGATCAATACCTACTGCCGCCGCCTGATTAGAGTAAAACTCAAATTTACCTGAAGGCGTGGTAAATTGTTTGTCTTGCCAGGCGACTTCTTGAGCCAGTGGGTTTTTTACTGCTCCCTGACTTAACTTTGCTAGATCTATCCCATATTGGGCAGCTGGGGCTAAGGCCTGTTCCAGCCATGCTCTGGGGGAGTGTTGGCCAAATTCTTGGAGATCCATCAAGCGGGCTAACTCAGCAAATATTGTTACTTCTGACCTGGCTTCCCCTATTGGTTCTATTAGTTGGGGTGCATAGGCCAGATACTCCTGACTGGAGGAGACGATGATATCCTCTGTTTCAAAGCTGGTAGCACAGGGTAACACATAATTTGCTAATTCAGCTGTATCTGTCAGGAAGAAATCGACTACCACTACTAAACCCACTTTGCGGAAGGCCTCTTTGACCAGTGCTGTATTAGATAACTGAGCTACAGGGTTGGAGCGAGTAACAAAAATCGCCTTAATAGGTGGGTCCTGGGCTTCTAAAATTGACTGTGCCAAGCTTGGAAAAGGCAGGTATCGTCTAGGCTTAGTACACAATTCTGCTCCCTTGAGCGGAGCAAGCAATTTTTTATTGTATTGATGAGCATAATTGACTCCTCCCCCAGCAATACCAAGGTTGCCAGTGATGGCAGCAAGGGCATCAATCGCTCGAATCGTTTTCCCACTGTTGGTGTAACGCTGGAGGCCATATCCTAAATAGATCGTGGATGGTTTATGTTTAGCATATTGATAAGCTAGGCTGGTTAGCTGTTCTTTGCTTACTCCGGTAATATGGGCTGTTTTTTCAGGAGTATATTCCTTTACTAGTTGGGCATATTCTGCAAAGCCCTGGGTATGTTTCGCAACAAAGTCCAGGTCTAACAACCTATCATTTAAGATAATATGTGCCATCCCTAAAGCAAGCGCACCATCTGTCCCTGGTCGCAAAGCAATATGCTCATCTGACAGTTCAGCTGAAGCAGTTTTAACTGGATTGATGGAGATAATCCGTGCTCCTTGCAAATGCGCCTCCTTGAGGAAAGGGACTAAGTGTAAATTAGTAACCATCGGGTCTCTGCCCCAGAGGATAATTGTCTTAGAATTAAGACAATCAGACCAGCTATGTGAGTAGACACCACCAAAATCATATTCCTGGGCTTGATAGCCACTCCCCCAGCATAAACTGCCCTCTGGCTCTGTCGCACCACCATAGGCATTAAAAAAGCGCCGGTCTAAGTCCTTGAGGAGTCCTCCAGAACCATAGCTGTAGTGATGCAAAACTGCCTGGCTGCCGTATTCAGCCCTGATTGCCAGTAACTGTTGGGCAATATCTGTCAAAGCCTGCTCCCAAGTGACTTGCTGCCAGCCTGCAGCTGTGCGTTTCAAAGGAAAGTGCAGGCGATCTGGGCTATAGGTACGATCTAGTAATTTTTTTCCTTTAGAACAAATAAAACCTTTGGTCAAGGGATGGTCAGGGTCTGCTGTAACTCGAGTGATCAGTTCCCCCTCTTTCTCCACTAACAGACCACAGGTATCAAAACAATTTAACGGACAAACTGATTTATAACTTTCGCTCATAAGTCCCCTCCAGAAAAGTACTCTTATCAAGTTTACTCTTACAGTATACCAGTTATCGGCACACTCTTAAACCAAACTGCTGGAGAAGTACTAGTTCGTGATGGTA
>CAZKEO010000556.1:0-1770 GCA_964551785.1 uncultured Eubacteriales bacterium
TATCCAAAACGAAACAGCTAAAGCCGTACAAGCTATGGACAAGGGCACACAAGAAGTACAAAAAGGCACTGAAGTGGTTAATAATGCCGGACAATCCTTCCGTAAAATTACCATATCAGTGGAACAAATGTCAGGACAAATCAGGGAAATCTCTGGTGCTATTCAGGAAATAGCCAGCGGCAGCCAAAAGATAGTCACTACCGTCCAAGATATTAATACGATTAGTAAAGATACTTCACTACAAACACAAACAGTATCAGCAACCACCCAGGAGCAATCTGCTACCATGGAAGAAATCGCTCATTCCAGTCAATCACTGGCTAAGATGGCCGAAGAATTACAAAATGCTGTATATAAATTTAAAATGTAAATGCTTTTTTCTATAAACCACCTGAGAATATAAGGTAACATTGAAAAGCCAGCAAATCATCACACTGATTTGCTGGCTTTTCGCCGTTTCAAAGATCAAGACTGTACGGGATACACTTATTCTGGATTATACATTCCTTTACTTTGCATGTATTGGAATATACCATTACCGTGCTCTTGCTCTTCTTTTTGTATATGATTAAGAGCTTGACGCATAGCAGGATCCTTAAATTCGAAAATAGCTGTATCATAGGCACCTGAAACAAATTTTTCCGTCATCAGCATGTCATTGCAAAGGGCACTATCACCTTGATTATTGTTAGCTCCTTGGGCAGACGAGGAGAAGGATGCTACAGCTGAACCTTGCATACCACTTTGCTGACTGGATTGACTTGCACTTGCTGACATGGTTGGAACTTGACCGCTTAACATCTGGGTAATCGTATTTAGGTGTTGTTGTTCTTGCTCAGCATAGGTAGTTAACAATTGTTTTAATTGAGGATCACTTGCCTGATTTGCATAGTTTTGATACTTTTGTATGCAAATTTTTTCATGGTTGCTTTGATCTTTTAACAGGGATGTTTCTTTACTTGTTAATTTTGATGTCATTAATAACACCTCCTTCTATTATTTTATCTAAAGGTCAATGTTATTATTCATAACCATAGAAAGATAGACAATATCAAATTTAAACCTTTACAGTGTACATATTATGCCTAGCAATACACAGCTAGTAAGGATGCCGTATAATTATTTACTCATCATAAGCAGGATAAGTGTAACAATACTAGAAAATATAGAATTAACAAAAGGGCGTAAAAACCACCGACCGCTTTTATATAAACTATCGTAGGGAGGCATTCTCAATGGAAGAAATTACTGATTCTAATTGCGCTACAAAACTAAGCAACATGGAGGATCTCCAAGAAACATCTAATGCTAACGACCGCTTTGCCAAAGCATTTAATTACAATCCTGCCCTTATGACGATTAGTACGATTGATACCGGAGAACTTATCGATGTGAATAATGCTTTTTTAGACATCCTTGGTTTTGAGAGAAATGAGGTTATTGGCAAAAGGTCAACAGACTTAAATATATTTATTAATAAACAAAGCAGAGATCTAATCCTAGGAGAACTGCGGACGGAAAGTCATCCTCAAGATCACGAAATCATGTTATGTGCTAAAAATGGCGACACTCATATTGTCTTGTTTTCTGCTCATATTATCGAAAGCAAGTGTAAGAACTATATGCTTACGATTATGAATGATATTACCGCCCACAAAAAAGCCGAATCAGAAATAATGATTGCCAAAGAACAAGCGGAAGCTGCCACCATCGCCAAAAGCCAATTTCTTGCAAATATGAGCCATGAAATTAGAACACCAATGAATGCAA
>CAZKEO010000557.1:0-1768 GCA_964551785.1 uncultured Eubacteriales bacterium
AATATCAGCTACGATACCAAAGTCAGCAACCTTAAAGATTTCTGCCTCAGGATCTTTGTTAATAGCGATAATACACTTAGAAGCACTAATACCAGCTAAATGCTGGATAGCTCCGGAGATACCACAAGCGATGTAGAGTGAAGGAGCAACCACTTTACCAGTTTGTCCAACTTGGAACTGGTTCTCGGTCCAACCCTCATCTACAGCTGCCCGGGAGGCGCCAACTGCTGCATTCAAAATGTCAGCAAGTTCATTCAGCTTATTAAAGCCTTCAGCGTTCTTCATACCCCGACCACCAGAGATTACTACATCAGCTTCAGTCAGTTCTACCCGACCGGAAGCTTTTCTGACTACATCCTTGATGATTTGACGAATGTCGCCAAATGCACCAGCAGTAGCTTTAACTATGTTAGGTGATTTGCCTGCCTGAGGTTCCCCAGCAGCAAAGGATTTAGGTCTGATGGTGGCAATCATCGGACGAGCGTTGTCAGCGAATACCATGGAAGCAAAAGCTTTGCCTGCATAAATAGGACGCTTGAACACGACTTGTCCGTCATAAACGATTTCTGTTACATCAGATACCATTCCTGTATTAAGCTTCTGAGCAACTACAGGAGCCATGTCTATCCCAATTGCAGAGTTAGCAAATAAGACAACTGTAGGATTATTTGCTTTAATTAACTCTGCTGTTGCACTTGAATATGCATCAGTAGTATAGTTAGCCAGTTTATCATCCTCAAGAACGATAACCTTTTCTGCTCCGCCTTCAGCCAGCGCACCAGCTAGGCCTTCCACGTTTTTACCTATTACTACTGCAGCCAGCTCTTCCCCTAGGAAAGCAGCCATTTTCTTACCTTCGGTAAGCATTTCAAATATAACTTTGCGCAATTTGCCGTCTCTTTGATCGGCAAATACCCAAACACCGGCCATTTTTTTACCCCCCTTTAGTTTATGGACTGTCGGTTTACTAGATTACTTTTGCCTCTGTACGGGTCAGTTTAACCATTTCAGCAGCAGCATCTGCTACTTCGCCGCCAATGATCTTTCCACCCTTACGAGCTTCAGGTAAGGTTAGTTTCAGAACCTTGACTTTAGCTCCAGCAGCACCAACAGCTCCTGAGTCAACGCCAATATCAGCTAGACTCCATACATCTAAAGGCTTTTTCTTGGCCTGCATAATGCCCTTCATGGAAGGATAGCGAGGTTCAGCAAGTCCTTGTTGTGCTGTAAAGAGGGCTGGCATAGGTACTTCGATGAGTTCTACCCCATCATCAATTTCCCGTGTAGCTACAGCCTTATCGCCACTTAATTCGATTTTTACTACTACGTTAACATGTGGGATATTCATTATAGTTGCTACTCTAGGTAACACTTGGGCAGTTCCATTGTCTACTGACTTGAAGCCCCCTATAATAATATCTGCATTTAATTTCTCTAGCGCTTTAGCTAAGGCTAAAGCTGTACCTGAGGCATCTCCACCATCTAGGGCTGAGTCACATACTAAAACTCCTGAATCAGCACCCATAGCTAGAGCCTGGCGAATAGCACCTTGAGCGGAATCTGGGCCTACTGTGAGAACAATTACTTCTCCACCCAGCTTCTCTTTGGTACGGATTCCTTCTTCCACAGCAAACTCACTGTAAGGATCCAGTACTAAGTTTACGCCTTCAGATGATATATTGCCGCTAGCATCCAAAGCAATCTTGGCCTCGGTATCAAAAGTCTGTTTGGCACATACCACGATTTTCAAGGGAACTTCCTCCTTTAG
>CAZKEO010000558.1:0-1767 GCA_964551785.1 uncultured Eubacteriales bacterium
TTCTCCGTACCTGCTTATCAGTTCTTTGTTTTTTACTTTATCTTTACCTTGTCAGCTTTACTGCTGTTTTTAATGTCATTACCATTACCGTTTCCGTTGCCATTGTGGCCATTATTCCACTGTTGCGACTGTTCTCGGAGTGGTTTGCCGTATTTCCCTCCACATTAGAATTAAGGAGGCACACCAAGTACCTCCTTAAAGACTATTTGTTAATTTTCGAAAGAGCCAATGCAATTTTCTTTATAGCGAGGTTCATTTGATCGTCCTTCTCGGAGTCTAAATTAGAACTAATCATTATCACCAGGTTTCCTTTCAGAAAGCCTGATCTACAATCATAATTATTAATTGGCAGAAACAAACCGAATTGATCGGCACGACCTTGGGTCACTTTCGTAACAAAATAGCGGTTGTTGCCTTCGCCTTCGTCCTTGTACAAATGGTCTCGGTTCCTTTTACACGAAGCATAATAGTTTAGAGCATCACCTGTTTTATAAAACAAGGTAATAAACACATTTGTTCGTTCATATCTGAACATTAGGTTTTCTTTGACCTCCGGACGTTCATCTTTTAGTGTGTCTGGACCTAATTTTTCATAGATACTGTCACTATTAAACGGGAGGTTATACACTGTACCAACAACTCCGGGTAGCTTAAGTGAGGATATCGGGTTAGAATCAACCTGAGGTCTGTAAGTACGCGGATAAAAATATAGATAACCAATAAACAGAAGTATTACGACAAATACAATTTGTGCGTTCCTTTTAGGCATTTTGATCAACTCCTTGGGATTTAAAGTTTAAACTTACTTCTAGTAATTATTGGTTAAATTAAATGCAGTTCTAAGGTACTTTTCTGTATTTTTCGATACTTGATCAAATCTTTTATTACCCGGGATGTAAAGGCCAGTGTCAGGCTGATAATCATAAGCCGAATTATCGGCTAGACGCATGCTTGTTTTAGGAGGTGATACACAGTTATATTTTGGATTCTTCGCTGCAGACTTGAAATGTGATTCATATAAACCTGAGCTAGCCGAATATTGGTGAGCAATAACGTCCTGGACTGCATGTAGCCCCATTCCGATGTGAATAAGTGCTTCCCGTTTTACTTTATTATATTTTATACTGCCCTTTTTAAAGGTTTGGTTAGCATAACGCAGAATGTCGAAAGCATATTGAAGTTGGATTTCCGCTAATGCTATTCTACTATCATCTACATCGTATAGAGTTAAGCTAGTTAACCTTGGAGTAGTAGATCCTTGTTGTGTTATTGGAATATCAAAATACTCTTCTAGGGGCGTAAAACCACTGTAAATTCTACCATATGCTACAGTGCTTGATTCCGATTTTAAATACCATTCGTTGTAGTTCCTTACCTGTCTTGTTACATTGGCCTTCTCAAAATCATCCCACTTATTTAACTGGGTAGTATTTTCGTGCCAACTCTGCCCTGCTGCTCCAAGCATTCCCATAGTTGTGCCATGCATATTGCCATCAACACCGTTATCATAGGTAGTAATCGTTTTACGATCTCCTTCACTGAAACCCGTAGCTTCTGCTAAATCTAAGGTTAGATTGTAATGTATCTTTGCTCCCCAATTCCCTGAAGGATCAATTTTATTTATTGGGTCATTAGTTACGTAGAGATACAAATGCCTGCTCAGCGGGTTCTCCAGTTCCCCGTCATAGCTATCCCTGCTCAAGAACCGCCCAGTCTCCGGCTCATAGTACCGTGCCCGCAGGTATTGTAGATTGGTCTCTTCATCCC
>CAZKEO010000559.1:0-1765 GCA_964551785.1 uncultured Eubacteriales bacterium
TCGCGCTGATCGAGGTTTTCCTTCGCCTCGAGCACGCCGTCGAACCAGCGCGAGGTCGGAATCCCGGCCTTGCCCTTCACAGTAACGTAAATATCTTTCAACCAAGGGTCTTCAGCCAGAAACCGAGTACCGTCAGCTTTAGAAGTTACTAGTTTGGCAGCAGATACCTTGACAGTTACAATCTCTACTGTCGTGTAACTGGCACCAGAGACAAGCTTCTCCCCGGCCTTAAATTTGTCAGCCACTTCGGGGATTACCGCAGGAATTCGCACTGTTGCGTAAACGGTTTTCGCTGAAGTACCTGCGGGAGAGAATTTGGTTTTGTAAACTACACCGCCTGCAACCAGCACTATCAGTAGGATTACCAGCAGGTCGATGGGATTGACCAGACCAAAGAGTTTACCTTTTTCATCAATTAATTTCACTTTTCACATCACCCTTCCTTAGTTATTCCGCAACAATTGTATGTATATTCGCTGCAACAGGTCAATTTCCTGCCGAACGAGCGGAATTGGAAGGGATTTTCACAAGAACAGCTTTTAGAGCGCTACACTATGGAGTGTAGGTAACTTGCCTACTGGGGAGACGATCTTAGATGAGCAAGGTAGTAATTTCAGGATACTATGGATTTGATAATGCCGGCGATGAAGCTCTACTGTATGCAATGATTACCTCCTTGCGTAAGTTAAAGCCTAAGCTGGATATTGTTGTGCTCTCCAACAACCCAGAGAAAACGGCAGCTGCTTATAAAGTTAAAGCAGTCAACCGGTGGCTCTTGCCGGAAATTTGGTCGGCGGTCAAGGCAGCTGACTTGGTGATTAGTGGAGGAGGTAGTTTGCTCCAAGACGTAACTGGGTCCAGAAGTATTCTCTATTACTTAGGAGTAGTGCTCTTAGCTAAATTTTTAAAGGTTCCAGTCATGTTCTATGCCCAAGGCATTGGCCCGGTAACCCAAAAACTCAATAAAACCCTGATTGGGAGAATTGCCAATCGAGTGGATGTCATAACCGTACGAGATAAGCAGTCCCTAGAAGACTTAAAAGAGATGGGAGTAACTAAACCTTTATCGCGAGTTACCGCAGACCCAGTGCTCGCCATGGATAGCAAATGTTTCTCGCTCGAGACGGGACGAGAGTTCCTCACCAAAGCGGGAATTGTCTTAGATGATCCTGAACGCCCTATTTTAGGCATATCGGTCCGGGAATGGCCGGGCTTGGAACCAGCGATTCCAGTATTAGCTCGAGTCCTGGACAATGTTGCAGAAACTAAAGGATGCCAGGTCGTATTCCTAGCTATGCATAACCCGAAAGATCTCAGCCCTTCTTGGAAAATATCCCGCTTGATGAACGCTCAGCGCGTAGTCCTGCAGGAAAAATACACCCCAGAAGAATTGTTTTCCATTATTGGCAATTTAGATGCTTTGGTTGGGATGAGGCTCCATGCCTTAATTATGGCAGCAGTGATGGGAGTACCCCAGGTAGGGGTTTCCTACGATCCCAAAGTCGACCGTTTTATGGAAGTAGTAGAACAACCCAATGCTGGCTGGTTGCCAGACCTCGATGAAGCCAAGTTGCAAGCAGCTATTATTGAAGTGTTAAATAATCATCAACAAATCAAGCAGGTACTGCTGGATAAAACTATAGAACTGGCCGAAAAAGCCCATGAGAATGCCGTTCTAGCAATCAGTATGCTAAAAGGATAACGCAAAAGGGAGAGAGTGCAAATGGGCAAGAAAACAAAATTATTACTTGTGACTTTGGCAGTA
>CAZKEO010000560.1:0-1758 GCA_964551785.1 uncultured Eubacteriales bacterium
CTTCATCATCGCCGGACATGGAGTAGTATGGTTTACCTCCGTTGAGTACCATCTCCAAAACCTTGGGTCCGTTGACAAAGGCTGAACAATTAGGCCCGTATGTGCTGGCAGGTATGGGTTGGACACATCCTGCTATAATATAATCTCTTGACTCATCGGTGGGAAACCCGTGGCTGGCAAATCCTGATATAATTACTTCATCATTAACCACTTCAATCAGATTGGACCCACCGGTCATCATCCGCATGATACGTTTCCAGAATGCTTTCGGCAAATCGGGGTGCAATCTGACAGCAACATTGGGATAGATAAGCTTTAAATTATCTACGGCATCCAGAATAAGATATGACAAAGGGTTGACAGCACTTTTGCCTGCGACATCAACACCACCAAGAGTCACTGTCTGACGTAAATTATTACCGTCATAAATCTTTGTAGCAGCGTATTCAAGCAGGATACACAATCTATTCACCTTTATAAAAAGTTCCTCCAGCAATTCCAAGGCCTCAGGTTGAGTCAAGCGCCCATTGTCGACATCACTCTGGTAGTATGGGAAAAGAATCTGGTCCAGTCGTCCATAGGGAAGTTCTGTTGGAACATCCATATTCATCAATGCCAGGACGGTAAACCAGAACGACTGGATTGCCTCTCTGAAAGTGCGTGCCGGTTCGGCCGGCACTCGTGCCGTAATCTCGGCAATCTCTCTGAATATTTGAGCACGTTCAGCCGTTTCAGCTTTGTTTGCCAGTTCCAACGCCAGTTTAGAGTATCTGGCTGCATGATTAATTACAGCCTCGGCGGACAGGATAATCGATTTATAGAAGTCTTCCTTTCCCTCCGTGTCCGGATCGCTTACCGAAAGCTTCTCCATAGCCGTCCTCGCCTCTTGAATAATTCCGTTAAATCCCTTGCTCAATACCTTACCATAATTAATATGGGTTAAAAGATTTGCTCCCATAAAATTGGGCATGATTACAATTGCTATATTCCGGGCATTGAATTGAATTTCTTCATCAAGCATTGGCGTCATGATATCATAACCGCTTTTCCCATTCCAAAAAGACAGGATTTTATCCCGGATTTGCTGTTTTTCAGTTTCGCTGATTACATAGCAGTCTCTTTCCCGTTCTTCAAAATTATCAAGTTCCTTGCCAATAAAATCACTTTTTATTTCAGGGTAGAGCATAGCACCTTTAAACTTTTCAGTAAGCGAACCGGCGATTCGTTCATTGTCCACTAAAGAAATAGGAAGCTGCTGAAGTGCATCCTTAAGTCCCAAGGCAAACTGTATACTCCGTGGCAAACCCGGGTTTGATCTGACAGCCTCGGTAATTGCCACGGCACGCACCAGACTGATCTCTTGTGGAGCATTAATCACTTGCTCACGCATAGAAGCAAGCCTGGGTGATAAGTTTTTAGCAACTGATCTAGTTGTCATTTCTTATTTCTCCTCGCTTTAAATGATTATTAAGAGTATTTTTTATTAACCCAGCTTTTCTTGCAGCATACGGGCCTTCGCTTTCCAATTTGCGGCATATATTGGTCCCCGCACCTTTATATCTTGTTCCAGCAATGAGTTAAGCGCCTTCCTTGCCAGATCCTTTTTCCGCAAGCTTATATATAATTCGGCCAGATGGAATTTTGCCTGAGGATCCTCAGACCCAAGTTCTGTTGAGCGCAGCAGGTGCTCCAGTGCATTCTTCATGTCAAGCATCCCTAAGGGGCTGAGTGGTTAAAGCCTAATAAGTTCTCCTAAAA
>CAZKEO010000561.1:0-1747 GCA_964551785.1 uncultured Eubacteriales bacterium
ATCAGGCCGGTTTTACGGTCAATATGCAGCTTGAAGTTAGCCGGAACCAACTCCGGAGCGTCAACAGTATATTCATAGACCAGTTTAGGCCGTAAGCTTGCCGAGCCGTTGTCACAGGAAATGAATTCCTTATAGCCCGAACCGGATACTGGGACTAAAGTAAATCCGAAATTACCGGCAGGGTTGTCCACCCAATCTTGAACTAATTCCTTGACATCGAAATTCCACCATCCGGTATTCTGGCCGCTGGTATTGTCCAGATATTTACCTAAGCTGCCAGCTGTCTGCCAGAAATTCCAGGTCATGGTGGGCTTGTCCCATTTCCAGTCGGTGTTGACCGCATACAGACTGCTGGAGGATAAGGACCCTTTGGTCGCATAAGCTGAGAAAGTAGCTTTAGTGATAGTAACATTTTCTGCATCAGTTAAACCGTAAAAGTAGAAAAAGCTTTGGGTATTACCATAGGCGGAGGTGTTACCCACATAGAGGTAATCATTGGCCCGGTAATTAGTTGTATTGTTGGTAGAAGAAATATGGGTATCTCTTCCCGGTCCTCCCCCTGGTTGCAGAGTAGGGTCAATTACTACCGGAAACTGCCGGTTGGGGTCAGCTAACCAGGCTTGATCTGCACTGACGGTCAAGACCTGTTGATTATTCTCATAAGCTAAGCTAGCAGTTACAGCTTCTGAGCGTGCACCTTTAGCATCATCCATGTAGGGCTTGGGCATTACCCAAACTACAGCCTCGGTACGTACGTCCAAAAAGGCAATTGAGCCATCGGCCCGGTTTTGGGCTTTTAAGTTCTTCAGGTTCAACTTAAACTGAAACTCATTGGGTGCCTTGGCACTGTCCAGAATGATTTCCTCTTTCAGCGTCTGTCCATCAATAGTGTAGCGTAGGCTGGTGTTTTCGCCTATTCCGCTGTAAGTAATGGTGTTACGGGCGATTGTTCCCGATACCTCTTCGCCATTTAAGAAGGCCCACTCCAGGGAGAATAGTTTTTGTTGGATTTGGCCCAGCTTTTTCTCAGAGGCTTGGGCAGCAAAACGTACCTTCAGAGAGTTTGCCCTGTTGACAAAGTCATAGCCCTGATAAGCTGCTGCCTGCAGGGTATTATCGATATCTAATAGGGTATTTTTATCATCCAAATAGTGTATAGGTTTTTCAAAAACCTCTGTCTTATACTGGTTATCCGCAATCTGATAGGTTTTGGAGTTTAATGTCCGCTTTGCAGGGATTTCCTGATTATCCCTAGCTTCTTCTGCTACTGGGTTTTTGTGCCGTTTGGGACCAGCTGTGTCCGGTAGTTTATTCTTGTTTTTTTCAACCTTGGCCTCTCCAGACCCGGCAATAGCACTGTGCAAAAACCCTTCAAAATCAGTAAAATCCAGTTTCTGTACACCGTAACGGATAATCCCGTCCAAACTGCCCAGGTTCAAGGCCAGGACTAGCATTAGGGCTGTGAACTTCATCCACAGTCTGCGATTGAGCATCTTCCTCATTAAATTTAACCCTCCTTTAAGTTTGGTCAAAATAAAAACACCCTCCCGATAGCTAACCAGGAAGGTGCAATAAAACGCTGCAATATTTCCTTCGGTAACCCGGCTGTCATGACAGGGATGAACCCTGTGGTAGACCCGCAGCTTTGCGCCCCCGCCTTTCGACGGGTTTGCCTTTATCGGGAGTTATTAATTTTGGTTGATTGAAAAACTAACTTCCGTTCCTGTACATCAGTTGCTGTTGAAAG
>CAZKEO010000562.1:0-1733 GCA_964551785.1 uncultured Eubacteriales bacterium
CTGGTTAAGCCGAGAAATAACCCGGTAGACATGGTAATTCCGGAGCGAGATACCCCAGGAATAATCGCTAAGGCTTGGGAGAGACCAATCGCAAAGCTCCGACCTAAACCTATCTCTTCAATATGACTGGTTTTGCTCCCCTTATGATCTGCCAAATAGAGAATTACCCCCATCACAATCAGCATTATCCCAATTAGGACTGGATTTCGAAAGGTAGATTCCGCTTGATCCTCAAGGAGTTTGCCTATCAACGCCCCTGGAATGGTTGCCAGCACTAAATACCAAAACAACTTACCTTCAAGCGTCTTCGTACCTTTCAGGCCCGCCAAACCTAAGGTCAGCCAGTCTTTCCAAAAGAAGATGATTACAGCTACCAAGGTTCCTAAATGGAGGGCTACATCAAAAGCCAGCCCTGGATCTTTCCAGCCAAATAACCAGGGAACCATGATCAGGTGGGCTGAACTGGAAATGGGTAAGAACTCCCCTACCCCTTGCACAAAGCCATATACTAATGCTTGGAAAATGGTCATTGTGATTTTACCTCCGATTTTAACAATTCTGCACAATATTCAAGAATTTCTTTCCTGCGAATAATGCCAATGAAAACCCCCATATCGTCTACCACGGGCACAAAGTTTTGCATGATAGCTAGGTCGATGAGATCTACCATTTCGGCACTAATATTCACCGGTTTGTTCTGCATGTGTTGCGGAATATCCTCCAAAAGAATTTTTTCGGTCAAGCGCAGGTTGTATTCTGGGATGTCTTTGATTTTCCAAAGGAGATCCCCTTCAGTAATAGTGCCAGCATATTTTCCTGCCTCATCAACCAGTGGTACTGCACTATATCGATGGTATTCCATCTTTTCTAAGGCCTGTCGCATGGTGCATTTGGGACTTAGATAAACGACTTCTTTTTTCGGTAGCAGAAAAAATGCTATTTTCATAATCAATTATGTCCTTTACGTTTTGCTCTATTTAATTACGATGTTAACCAATTTCTTGGGAACACTAATAACTTTTACCACAGTTTTTCCTGCCAGCAGTTGTTGGATTTTTTCCTGACTGAGAACTAAGTCCTCTAACCCTTTAGGTGTCAGGTCTGCTGGTACCACCATTTTTTCCCGGAGCTTGCCATTGAACTGGATGACAATTTCCACTTCATCCTGAATCAGTGCTGTCTCGTCATGCTGGGGCCATGGTTGTAGGTGGATGCTAGTTTGATGACCGAGAGCCTGCCAGAGTTCTTCGGCAATGTGGGGGGCAAAAGGTGCCAACAAGATAATTAAGGTTTCCAATGCCTCGTTTATAACAAGCAAATCCTGCTCGGCAGGTTCAACCTTATCTTTATAAGCATACAGCCCATTGACCAGCTCCATGATGGTGCTGATGGCCGTATTAAAGTTAAATCTAATGGCAATATCATCAGTTACCTTTTTTATGGCATAATTCGTCAGCCGGCGCACCTCTTTGGCTGCTGGATCCAAATTGGCACTATCCACACCTACAGTTTGCCCTGGGTTTTCCCCAGTTAACTGGTCAGCATAGTGCGCTACTAATCTCCAGACCCGATTCAAGAAACGGTAGGCCCCTTCAACCCCTTGGTCACTCCATCCCAAATCCCGCTCAGGCGGAGCTGCGAACAGGATAAACAGGCGGGCAGTGTCAGCACCATACTTGGCGATAATTTCCTCAGGACTGACCACATTGCCTTTTGATTTCGACATCTTGGTC
>CAZKEO010000563.1:0-1732 GCA_964551785.1 uncultured Eubacteriales bacterium
ATTGGCAACCATTGTAATGGAAAGAGTAAGAGATGTTTTACGAAAACCTTTCATCACATCAGAATTGGCCATCGGAAAGGGCAAACTCCGTATTGCGATCGAAAATGTGCTCTCTCACCTAGTACCAGAATTAGTGGTCTTATTCTTTATGGAAATCGCTGGAGCACTTAATATTATGATGCAACTTGGCGTGTTTGGAGTTTTTGTAGGTAATCTACGCTTTATCGCAGATACTCAAGGGGGCGTCATAACCTTTCTTAACCTCAGCTTCGAACCAGAATGGTCGAGCATGTTATCGACATCTCGAAATTACATTATATCAGCCCCATGGATGGTGCTATATCCTGCGTTGGCCTTCTTCATCAGTATTTTAGGCTTTAACCTGTTCGGTGAAGGATTGCGAGAAATTCTTCAGAAAAGAGACTCCCGCTTCAGTGTGCAAATACGTAGTTTGTTTACAATGAATAAGTCCCTCATTCCCTTCATTAAAGGGTTGGGGACCCGGGGTAAAGTAATCCTGATGATTGTGGGGTTGGGGTTGTTGGTGGGGGGAACTGTTATGAATAGCAGGCAATCGAACTCACCTAGCTTTGACTATCAAGCTGCCGGGGTTGACCTACCCGAGTTTGCCTCCGGAGTCGTCATCGGCACTCCGGAGGCATCTGTTGCAGCTGAGTATATTGCCCATTCTCTACAAGAGGCGGGTTTCAAGCCAATTGAAGGGAAAAGTCTGGTTCGAAGTTATCCAACCGAGAGGATTTATCGTGAAAGCTCAAGCAAGATCACCATGCTCGATAGCAGTGGGTTCAGTACAACGCTGACGCCGGGCAAGGACTATTCCTTTGGAAGCTTTGGCAACCTCACCCTGAGCGGCTCAGTCTATGATGCCAGAGAAAAGGACCTGTATGCGCTTTCCATGGAGACGTTAATTGACCAGTTTGTCTTGGTAGACAGTAGCCTTTATAGTACGAGCGCGATCTCGACCCTGACGAAAAAAATTCTCTCAGCGTCCAAAGCCAAAGGGGTACTTATTGTTTTAGCTCCGGGAGAAAGCTTGCCCGCGTCCTTTGGTTCTGAAGTTTATGCTGGTGTAAAGGTCTGGCTTACTCCGGCAAGTGCAGACTTGATCACAGGCAAGAGCTTAACAGTAGATTTACAGAGCAATAACCTTGATAATACAGGTAAGAATATCATAGGAGTGCTCCCGGGAAGTGATAGGAATGCAAAAAATGAAGCCATCGTGATTGGGATTGGCTATAATTTCCTACCAGAAGACCAGGATATTGGCCAACAGCGAATCCGGTTTGGTTTGGAACTCGCTAAAAAGTTAGCGACGGAAAGCCATAGCCGCTAACTGATTATATGCTTTTGGGATGGCAACTTAAGTGATTCTTTCCACGGTGTTAAGGCTGTTGCAGCCAATCCGATTTTATCTTCCCAAGATATTCAACTCTACTTAGATTTGACTCATATTTCTACGTCACAAGGGGAATTTGTCTATTTTAACTCTGAGCAAGCCCCGTTGACACGTTCGTTTGCCTTTAGCTTTGGACATCAAATGGAGAAAAACCTTAGCGACAACAACCTTAAAATAAGAACCTATGCCAAGATTCGACGTACAGAGGACATTCTGTATTATGGTGCAAGCCCAACAGAAACCATGTTTTATAGGGGGAGCATCGCCACCGTAATGGACGGTATGGGTCAAGAAAATAAAGCGGGTAAGATTTCT
>CAZKEO010000564.1:0-1725 GCA_964551785.1 uncultured Eubacteriales bacterium
AAAGACTAATTCATTTCCCTTAGTTTCTTCTTCCCCGATATTTAATAAGCCTACTTTAGGATCGCTAATTCCTAAGATTTTATGAGCATAAATTTGTCCCATGATAGCAAATTGCAATAAATTTTTCGGTTTACAGTCTGCATTGGCGCCGACATCCAGTAAAAGAGAGGCACCTACCACATTAGGCATCACACTGGCAATTGCCGGTCGGTCGATCCCTTTGATACGGCCATACCCAAACAAGGCGGCTGCCATCGCAGCTCCAGTATTACCCGCAGAAACAAAGGCATCACCCTGGCCTTCCTTGACCAAACGAACTCCTACCACCATGGAAGAATCCTTTTTTTTCCGAATGGCTTGACCAGGATGTTCATCCATGCCGATGACTTCCGTCGCATGGATCACCGTGATTGCTGGTAAATCAGTGGCCTTGAGGGTAACTAGTTCCTGCCTCAATAAATCCTCTGGCCCCACCAGGATAATCTGAGTTTGGTATTCCCTGGCTGCTAGGACAGCTCCTTTAACAATTTCGCTAGGGGCGAAGTCTCCGCCCATCGCATCAACTACGATCCGCAACCAAGGTATCCCCCTTTCCATTTACAGCAAACACCACAAAACTGGCTCGAAATACTATTTCCCCATTTACCCGAGAAGTAACCCTGATGTGATGGCGCTTATCTTTGATGCTTTTCACCACAGCCTTAGCTACCACTCTCTCACCTATCTGCACCGGTCGCTTAAAACTGATTTTTGCTGTACCAGTGAGCGCTATTTCGGCATCTACCAGTGCTACTGCCAGCGTATTAGCTTGAGCAAACAGAAAATGCCCACGGGCGATTCCAGTCCGTTCAAAAGTCATTTCAGGAACTAATTCCAAGATAGATAGCCCCGATATCCCCAAATCCAAGTCCACCAGCTCACCGATGAGATCAGCATTTGCTAACGACTTAACTTTAGCAAGATTATGCTTAGCCACCTGTTTAACCCGTTCCCGGAGTTCTGGAATGCCGAGCTCTAAACGATCAAGACGAATGGTCTGAACACTGACGGCAAAAATTCGGGCCAACTCCTCATCCGTAATGAAAGGTTGGGTTTCCAGGTGTTTCTGAAGCCTATGATGCCTCTCCTGTTTAAACGTTGGTAGTCTACCCAATCTGCTCACCTCTGGATATCAATTACTATATAAACGTTGTTCTGATATGTACTATTATGACCAGGTACTAATAATATTATAGCCTTTAGAAGAAAATTGTGCAATAACAAAAAATAAGTAGGCTCTATACCTACTTATTTTATAAAAGATTAATTTTTTATTATGTGCATATATGGTACTATCTTGGTTACTCAGCTTTGGCGATAACTTCTTTACCTTTATAAAAGCCGCACTCAGGGCAAACCCGATGGGGCTCCTTGGCTGCATGACACTGAGGACAACCACCAAACTTCGGAGCTTCAATTTTTTGCTGAGCTCTTCTATTTCTAACGGCGGACTTTCCCCTTCTATGTTGTTGTACTCCCATTACTAAAACACCTCCTTTGGCAAGCTTTAACCTTTAAGGTTTAAGTAACTTTTCTAATACCTGTAAACGGGGGTCAAGCTTTTTCTGCTGACAACCGCAGGCCCCTGCATTTAGGTTCTGACCACAAATAGGACACAAACCCAAGCAGTCCTCACGGCATAAACCTCTAATAGGCAACTCTAGCAGGATGGCTTCACGCACTTCA
>CAZKEO010000565.1:0-1722 GCA_964551785.1 uncultured Eubacteriales bacterium
AGCGCCACCAAAATATGACCAGCATGAACATCCCCATGGATAAGTCCTGTTTCATAGGCCACATTTCCTCATTATTCAGCCATGCCTGCCATCGATTCCATAGCGAATCTCCCACCATGGAATAGGAGCAGCCTCATCCTTTAAAGAGATGAGGCTGCTGATGATTGATAAAGTTGGACGGACGGATTTCTTACGATAATACTAAAGATGCTAATCCCTATGGGGCAGTTTTTTACGAAGTAAGGCAAAGTACATAACCAGTGCTAACAGAGCAAAAATAACTGAGCAACCATACATGTATTAATAGCCCATTTTTTGAGCTAAGTAGCCGAGTGTAACTGCACCAAGTCCAATGCCAAGGTCCATCGCCACAGCAAATGTTGCGTTGGCTGCCCCTCTACGTTCCGGTGGCGAAAAAGATATAACCAGAGCGTTTAAAATTGGCTGTACTGTTCCAAAACCAAGGCCGTAAACAACACCAACCAACAAAAACATGGGCAGGGATGAAGCTTTAACCAGCAAAAGCAGTGCGGTAGCTATCAATAATATTCCGGGAACCAGAAATTTTTGTACTCCATACCGATCAGCCAGTTTCCCAATAATCGGACGGCCAAACAATAATACGAGGGCATATACCGTAAAAAATATACCGATGTTTCCCACTCCTCGGAAGGCCGCATAGGACGGTAAAAAGCTTACTATTCCACCGTAGGTAAGGGTGATAAAGAACAAAACCAAAGCCGGAGGAATCGCGGTCTTTTCTAGAATTACTCCTTTTGCAAGTGGGGCCTTCCCATCATCCTGATTTTTACGAGGTGTTTCATAATTGATAAATAACGAGCCCACCAGTCCTAGGGCGGCCAGAATCGCTGATCCTGTAAATAACACTGAGAAACTTCTATACTCCACTAGGTATAACCCTAATGCTGGGCCAAGAGACATGGCTATTGTGGCAGAAATCCCATAATACCCCATTCCTTCAGCTCGCCTTGCTGCGGGTATTACGTCTGAAGCTATAGTTCCAGTAGCGGTAGTTGATGCACCCCATCCAACACCATGAACTACCCTAAGAGCTAGTAAGATTATAATAGAGAAGGTCAGGTTATAGGCGAGTGCTGAAAGAAGGAAAATGCTAACCCCGATGATAAGTATCATTTTTCTTCCCTTCCGATCCAGCAAGTTGCCGAACCAAGGGCGTACCAAAACAGCGGCGAGAGTAAAAAGGGCGACAATTGTTCCGGCTACGGTTTCGTTACCTCCAAGGGTTTGGGCATATAAAGGAAGCGTTGGTAGCAGCATGTACATTGATAAAAACATTAAAAATGATACAAGCATAATTAAAAAGAAAGTTTTGTTCCAGATCCGGCCTTCTGTTTCGTGATTAGCGTTGAGCATTAGTAACCCTCCTCAGTATGTTTGTCTATTTTTCCGCTCAAACTCTTAACAGCCTTTGCGGACACTTTTGAACACCTCTGCATTTCTGAATAACTCGATGCTCTGTGAGAGTATCCAACTTCTTCTATTTCCCGCATGATAAATCCTTCACTGTTTGTCATTCTAAAAGAAAAATCAACCGAATGGTAAACAGCCTCTTCCCCTTTCGGTGATGAGGCTGTACTGTCTCTAGGATAGTTCCATGAATGTCTGGTTGCTTGGTAACTTGAGTATTCCCTGGATTTTGAAGTTCACCTGGACTACATCCGGAAAGTACTAATACCCCTA
>CAZKEO010000566.1:0-1721 GCA_964551785.1 uncultured Eubacteriales bacterium
TCCTTACACGCGGTTTTTCGGATCTAGCGCAGACAGTAAAGAAACATGGAAAAAGGGGCAGCAAAGGGATAAGCCCGAATGGCTTTGCCTCTCAGATGAAAAAGGAAAATCCAGCGAAACATCGATGAAGTATGGAGTAGACAGCTTTCCGACTTTTGTGTTGATTGACCCAAATGGAAAGATCGTTGATAAATGGTCAGGATATAGCGATGGGATTATCACCCGTTCTCTCTCCAAATTTCTTTGATACAATTGCAGCGGTGGCTACCGGTAGAACCTGGTATAAAACTATACCGGTCTCTATAAGATAATAACGCATTATTACTTACAGAGACCGGTATCTACATTTCCGGTAAGATTATTACTACTTGCCTGCCAGCCCAAGACCCTTTAAAAAAGCGGCGATGGATTTATTAAGATCTGAATTCTGCTCCTTATCGAACTTGCCATGCAAGCCGCCCTAGGTTACAAGTTAAAAGATTTAGGTTATCAGACAGGCCTGGTAGCACCACCTGATTTCCATGCTGTCAAGGCTCCCGTATTCTCCTTTGGTAAGCTGTTACTGGTGGAAACCTCTCTTGGGCCAGAAATGAAATCTACTGGAGAAGTAATGGGAGTAGACAAAAACTTCCATATGGCCATGTACAAAGCTCTAGTAGCTGCTGGTTGGATTATCCCCAGAGCAGGAACGATACTGTGTACTGTCGCTGACAAAGATAAGGAAGAGGCCATCCCCATTATTAAAGGCTTTGCTGAATTGGGCTTTGAAATCATTGCTACCAAAGGAACAGCTTGTTCCTTGCAAAAAGCCGGGCTTGAAGTGCAGACCGTTAACAAAATTAGCGAAGGCTCACCTCATATTATTGATTTGATCCAGGAAGATAAAATCCACTTAGTTATTAATACCCTCACTAAGGGTAAAATGCCTGAGCGGGAAGGCTTCCAAATCAGACGAGCCAGTGTAGAGCACAGTATTCCTTGTTTGACTTCACTAGACACTACGAAGGTGATGCTCCAGGTCTTAGAAACCTTAGAAAAAGGGGAAGCCACCGTTGTGACACCTTTGCAGGAATATAGCAAGCTAGGTAAAGATATCAAGACTTGGTATTAGGAGGTACCGGCTTTAAGAAACAAGCTTTTGCGCAAGTGGTAGACCATCCGGAAATTAAAGGTCAAAACCGGCCCCTGACCCTGAAGGTTCCGGAAATTGCTGCCTTTGCTAAACCAGGTCAGTTTGTCCATGTCCGTTGTGCTGATACGCTCGAACCTTTATTACGGAGGCCCATAAGCATTCATAAAATTGAAGCAGATGAGGGCAAATTAAGCCTGCTCTATCACGTGGTTGGTCGCGGAACCCGGCTCCTAGCCGAAAAACAACCGGGTCAACTGGTAGACTTGATGGGTCCACTCGGCCAAGGCTTTACCCTCCCCGTCTGGGTACAGAAAGCAGTAGTAGTAGGTGGTGGCATTGGTGCTGCTCCGCTCCTGCCTTTAATCGAAACTCTCGTACTGGCCAAAGTTGAGACCACCGTGGTTCTAGGAGCGCGTTCTGAGCAGTTCCTGATTGGGGTTGACCCACTGGCTGCTTTATATGTCAAGGTAATTACCGTCACTGAAGACGGTTCAGTTGGGCAACAGGGCCTAGTGACTGATGTGCTCCGTACTGTGCTCGATAACCAGTCTGTCGACTATATATACAGTTGCGGTCCTACCCCGATGCT
>CAZKEO010000567.1:0-1719 GCA_964551785.1 uncultured Eubacteriales bacterium
AGTGACAATTAGAGATTTGATTAAGACCTCTTTGCGGATGCGTCCAGAACGGATTATTGTCGGGGAGGTTAGAGGACCAGAAGCTTTGGAGATGCTTCAGGCTATGAATACTGGTCATGATGGCTCCTTGTCCACTGGACATGCCAACTCCACTAAAGATAGCATTAGCCGTCTGGAGACTATGGTGCTTAGTGCAGCCCCACTCCCCCTGGAAGTAATCAGGAAGCAGATTGAGGCCGCTATAGATATTATTATTCATTTGGGTAGGCTCAGGGATGGTTCGCGGAAGGTTTTGGAGATCTCTGAAGTTGTGGGAATCACCGAGGGGGAATTGGTCTTTAACCCGTTATATCAGTTCGTAGAAAACGGTGAGAGTGAGGGGCAGGTTAGCGGAAGCTTAGTAAGTACAGGTAATAAGCTGGTCAAGAATCTCAAGCTAAAAATGGCTGGCGTAAGTTTAGTCAGAGACTGAAATAAGTTAATAGGGGTGATCCAGGTGGAAGGTTTAGTTAACTATCATGAGTATCGAATGGAACGTGCTGAAAGCATCAAATACCTCCTAATAGCTGCAGGTGTGTTATTTGCCATTAGTTACATTTTTTTTAACAGCCCATTATTAGCGCTCTTTTTCTCAGGGGGGGCCTACTTTTATCTACCCTACAAGCGCCAAGAATTAGCTCGCAAAAGGCAGACAGAGTTAAATCTGCAGTTTAAGGATGCCTTATACTCACTTGCTTCCTCACTTCGGGTTGGCAGGTCGTTGGAGAGTGCCTTTCTAGCAAGCTTGGAAGATTTACGCCTGCTTTATCCTAATCCTGATACCGATATTATTAGAGAATTCTCGTATATTTGTCGGCGTCTGGAGTTTAACCAACCCCTAGAACTAGCTCTGCTGGAGTTTGGGCAACGCTCTGAAATAGCCGATATTATTAATTTTGCTGAGGTGATTGCGATTTGTAAAAGTACAGGTGGTAATCTGGTGGAAGTGGTTAAAAATACAGCAAGTATTCTCAGTAATAAAATCGAGATTAGTCAAGATATTGAGCTCTTGCTGGTCAAGCAAAAGTATGGGCAAAAAATCCTGAATGTGATGCCAGTGGTTTTTATTGGGCTAATCAAATTTGGCGGTTCAGGTTATATGGATGCTTTGTATACGTCTTTATCTGGTTATTTAATGATGGGGATAGCACTTGCTATCATAGTAGTAGCTAATCTTATCTCGAGAAGAATTTTTGCAATTAAGGTGTGATGGTTTTGGAGATGGTAGCTTTACTCAAACCTTTCTTTACCTTGGTCTGGCTGGGCGGCTTTGGCGCGTTATATTGGCACACCAGAACTAAAACAGTAATTAATAACCAGTTGCTTGAGCTTTACAATTTCAAAATACCTTCCATGGCAGCAATGGGTTTTTGGGTGCTGAGTAAAATACCTTACCGCTTCGATTCTGCCTACAATCGTAAACTCAGGCTCCAGTTGGCAGAGTTATATGGAAAGCGGGAATCAGGTTTGTTCTTTGCAGTGCATAATGCCCAGCGAGTGGTTCTGGCGCTGACCGCCTCTTTTTTTTGTGGCCTGATTGCACTTTTGGGTGAGGTAGACAGTTCTTTTTACATACTAGGAATGCTGTTACCAGGGCTAGCGATTTATTGGGTGGATATGCAATTGACGGAAAAACTAAAAGCTCGTAAACAGGCAATTTTAATTGATTTACCGGAATTT
>CAZKEO010000568.1:0-1697 GCA_964551785.1 uncultured Eubacteriales bacterium
TAGTTGTAACATGGAAAGAAAATATACACAAAATTAAAGATCCAAACTGTAACTTATACAAAACCTCAACCAAACTCGCTACATAAGAATACTAATACCGTCTCCCATCCCCAAGAAGAACCCCATAGTTTTTGTTTGTTCTTTTTTAAAAAAACCTAGGTCGGGTACCGGTTCCGGAACTATTATTCCCAACCGGAACAGCACGCTTAAAAAAGACCCCAAATTAACTACCCCACATATGAGCAGCAGTAATCTGTTACTTCTTTCACCTTCAGCTTAAACTTGGAGTTAGCTGGAACGTCAAAACTCTCTCCGCCTTTGATAACTTGCCACTCATTATTTCCAGGTAGCAGTACATCTAGGTTGCCAGCTAAAATTTCCATCACTTCAGCCTGGGCTGTACCGAACTCATACTCGCCAGGTAGCATAATACCTAGTGTTTTCTTGGTGCCATCAGGGAATAACACCGTCCGGCTGGTTACCTTTCCATCAAAATAAATATTGGCTGCTTTCACGGCGGTAACATTCTCGAATTGTGACATGCTTTGGCCTCCTTGTTGTTTTGATGTGTTATTAGTAGGAACGGGTCTGACAATCTCTTGAACCCGACCAATGATCCCATTTACTAACCTCACTTTAATACCTCGGTGGTGAATGTGGGCTTTAGTGAGGATATCTTTAACAATTCCTTCAGTTAATTGGCCAGTTTGTTGATGATGTTTCTGAATTATTTTGACCCGTAGCCCGGGTTTAATATTGTTACGATTGGTACCTACCATCAGTTTAACCTCCTCTAACCGTCTTTCAATCTCTAGTTTTATTCCATGCTGGTTAGTAGTTATATGTTATCATATTCAGCATAAAAAGGAAAATATGAGGGTTTATTATCCAGTACACCCATGAATTTATTACACAATTCTGCAGGAAAATGTCGAAAGGTGTCGAATGAATAAAGAGTAGCTATCTATAGTTATTTTTTGCACAAGTAGAAATTGACATGAGGAAGGCGTTTGGGATGAGGAGGGAGCAATAGTGAGAACCATTTCGAAATTCACTGTCTTAACAGGTTTAACCCTCATGGCATTCCTTGCGGTGGACAACTTAATGTTAGCAACTGCTGCTGACCTCTTAACTAATCGTTCATTTGAAAAGGATCTATCCGGTTGGACCCTGGCTAAAACAGAACCAACTTGGATAGCAGAGGGCTATCTTGGGAATATTGTCAATCTAGGAGTAGATTATCAAGGCATTGGTGGAGCAGCCCAATTGCAAGCTGCAGGCGCTGAACAGCTGCAGCCAGCTAGAATAGAACAAGAATTTATCATTAGTGAGGGAACCCAATCGACACTCTTAAGTTTTGCCTTTAAGAGTGAACTTGGAGCGGAAGCCCTGACAGCTAATTTAGTTTTAAAAATTAGTAGCAATAGTGAGGAAAAAAATGTTACCCTGCAGGCTGACCAAGTTGTAACCAAAGAAGCAGGCTGGTATGCGGTAGAAAACCTTGATTTAGGGCCCTATGCTACGCAAACAGGGACTTATCAACTGATTTTAGAACAGACAGATGGGCAAAAACCTGTCCTATTGGATGAGGTAATCTTAGGACAAACCCTGCGGGATAATACTCCTCCCGTGGCTCCAACTAATTTTAAAGCCGAAGATACCACCAGAGGTGGGGAAATAGCCTTAAGTTGGTCAGC
>CAZKEO010000569.1:0-1693 GCA_964551785.1 uncultured Eubacteriales bacterium
AATCCGGGATGGAAAAAGCAGCAAAATAGGCATCTGTCACGTAAGTCCGTCCGAATTGGGTCGTCATAGCCTGTTCGCGCACAAAACCGAGAATCCGTGATAAGAACATGGCGACCATGATAAACCCGGCTGCTTTGGCAACTTTAGTATTTTCGTCCTTCACAATAGCCACTAGTCCAAAACTCCTTTATAACAACTTGGCATAATAACTAAGAATACCACAACTGGACAGCGGATTCAAAAAAAGCTATAATATGATGAGATTTATCTGTTCGTCTGACCAGTTTGAAGGAGGAAATGAAGGCACCATGGCCAAACAAGAGCTCATCCGTAATTTTTGCATAATTGCCCATATTGACCACGGGAAGTCCACACTTGCAGATCGGTTGCTGGAATATACCGGTGCGATCGCATCAAGGGACATGACCGCCCAGGTGCTGGACCAAATGGATTTGGAGCGTGAACGGGGTATTACCATTAAGCTACAGGCAGTTCGCTTGGATTACAAAGCCAAGGATGGTTTGACCTACCAGTTGAACCTAATCGACACACCTGGACACGTTGACTTCACCTATGAGGTATCACGTAGCTTAGCGGCCTGTGAAGGTGCGCTGCTGGTAGTGGACGCAGCTCAAGGGATTGAAGCCCAAACCTTAGCCAATGTTTATATGGCGTTAGAGCATAATCTGGAAATTATTCCGGTCATTAATAAAATCGACCTTCCTAGTGCAGAGCCTGAACGGGTGATGCAAGAAGTGGAAGATGTCATTGGTTTGGATACTAGTGAAGCAATTTTGGCTTCAGCCAAGGCTGGAATTGGCATCGAAGAAATTTTAGAAGCAGTAGTAAAGAAAATCCCAGCACCTAAAGGCGAAGCAAAGCTACCTTTGAAAGCTTTGATTTTTGACTCCCATTTTGACCCTTACCGCGGGGTAATCGCCTACTTCCGGGTAGTCCAGGGCTCCATCAGACCAGGCATGAAAATTCGCTTTATGGCCACTGGCAAAGAATTCGAAGTCAATGAAATTGGATTTTTCCGTCCTGTACAGACCCAGGTTGGCGAATTAAGTGTTGGGGAAGTAGGGTATTTAGCTGCCAGTATCAAGACTGTTGGTGATACCCAGGTCGGGGATACCATTACTGATGCCAATATGCCAGCACGTTCCGCTCTGCCAGGTTACCGGAAAGTAACCCCGATGGTTTTCTGCGGACTATATCCAGTTGACAGTGCTGATTACGAAGATCTTCGGGATGCTTTGGAAAAGCTACGACTGAATGATGCTTCTTTGATTTACGAACCAGAAACCTCGGTAGCCTTAGGCTTTGGCTTCCGTTGCGGTTTTTTGGGACTGTTACACATGGAAATAATCCAGGAACGCCTGGAACGTGAATACGACCTGACCCTGATCACAACTGCTCCTAGTGTAATTTACCGGGTCCACAAAACAAATGGTGAGGTCTTTGATATTGATAACCCCACCAAATTACCTGCTGTGCAATTTATTGAACAATTAGAAGAGCCCTATGTAAAAGCTACTGTGATGGTGCCCAATACCTATGTCGGCTCGGTGATGGATTTAGCCCAAGAAAAACGGGGCGTATTCAAGAACATGGAATACATGACTGAAACTAGGGTAATGTTAACCTATGAGCTACCTTTAAGTGAAATAGTGTATGACTTTTTTGATCAGCT
>CAZKEO010000570.1:0-1683 GCA_964551785.1 uncultured Eubacteriales bacterium
TGAAAAATGGCGATTCTATTTTGAGGCTTGAAAATATGGGTGCCCAGGTTTATATTGGACATAATAAAGACAATGTTAGAAATGATACTGATACTGTAGTTATTTCCACTGCTATCAGACAGGAAAACCCAGAACTTATTACTGCTAAAGAGCAAGGGTTGGAGGTTGTCAGAAGGGGAGAGATGCTGGCCAGGTTCATGGATGAGAAAAAAGGTATTGCTGTGGCTGGAGCACACGGAAAAACTACCACCAGTTCAATGATTGCCCTAGTTTTTGAAAAAAGCGGGCTTGACCCAACTATAGTAGTAGGTGGCGATGTTGCTGAACTGGGTGGTAATGCTAAGCTGGGAGCAGGCGAGTACCTGGTAGCTGAAGCAGATGAAAGTGACGGGTCTTTTCTGCTGTTAAATCCTTTTATCGAAGTAGTAACAAATATTGAAGATGACCACTTGGACTATTATGGCACCAGGGAAGCAATTAAACAGGCTTTCGAGGATTTTGCAGCTAAAGTTCCGGCTGAAGGCAGTATAGTAATGTGTTTTGATGATGAAAATGTAAGGCAATTGGCAAAAAAGTGCAATAAGAGAGTAGTCTCCTATGGGATAAAACATCCAGCTCAGTATAGTGCTAGAAATATAAGGACACAGGGATTGCTGACCACAGCAGAAATCTTTTTTGAAGACAGCTTACTGGGGGAATTGGAACTTAATGTTCCGGGTCTGCATAATATAAATAATGCGATGGCCGCTATTGCAGTAGGTAGGATGGCCGGTCTTAGTTTTGAACAAGTAGTTGGGGCTTTGAAAAACTTCAAGGGAGTTCACAGAAGGTTTCAATTACTTGGTGATGTAAATGGAATTAGTGTTGTTGATGATTATGCCCATCATCCAACGGAGGTGAGAGCTACTTTACGGGCGGCGCAGCAAACTAAGGCCAACAGGGTAATAGGTGTGTTTCAGCCTCACCGATTTAGCAGGACTAAGTTTTTATATCGGGAATTTGGAGAGGCTTTTTCCGATGCTGATATTGTAATTATCAATGAAATATATGCAGCAGGAGAGCAGCCAATTGATGGAATATCTGCTGAATTGATTATTAGTTCTATACCTGACAGGGATAAAAAACCTGTTCATTATTTCCAGACGATTGAAGAAATCACGGATTTTCTTGCTAAAATAGCAGAACCGGGAGATCTTATCCTGACTCTTGGGGCGGGAAATATTTGGACAGTTGGCAAAACCCTTGTGGAAAGGTTGAAAGCGAGGTAGGGTATGGATTTGCTTGAGGTTGAACAGGACCTGAGGCGATTGGTGAAGGGGAATATCGTTTGTGGGGAAAGTATGAAAAAACATACTTCCTGGAGAATTGGCGGTCCGGCTGATATAGTTGTGTTCCCGGCCAGTGAGGATGATATCATCAGTTGTTATAAATATGCCCGAGAAAAGGAACTACCCCTGACTGTTGTAGGTAATGGTTCTAATATGTTGGTCCGGGATAAAGGAATTAGAGGGATTGTACTGAAGATTTCTCATGGTTTTAACAACATTGCAATAGCTGATAAATCTATTGTTGCAGAGGCTGGTGCATTGCTCCCACTCGTGGCCAGAAAGGCCGCGGAGGCCGGATTAAGTGGCTTGGAGTTTGCTGCAGGAATTCCCGCCTCAGTTGGTGGAGCGGTTATTA
>CAZKEO010000571.1:0-1682 GCA_964551785.1 uncultured Eubacteriales bacterium
TGACAGAGTATGCCTATGGTGTGGTGAAAAGCATGGAAGGACGTATTGGGTACATTAATTTCCTGACCAATATTACTCCTGACTGTGACTGTGTGCCATGGAGTGATGCGCCAATTGTTCCTGATATTGGTTTTTTGGCTTCTACGGACCCTGTAGCCATTGATCAAGCTAGTTATGATTTGGTTAATAAACAAATTGGTTTGACGGCTTCCTTGTTGTCCACAGGTCATGGTGCAGGCGAGGAAAAATTTAATGGTCTACATCCAGGTACTAAAGGTGGCATACAATTAGAATATGGTGAAGAGATTGGTATGGGCAGTCGTACTTATACTTTGATTGAATTGTAGAAATTTGCAAAAATAAGAATGGAGAGTGCAAAAACATGGAACAATTTCAAAACGTATCGATCATTAAGAAAGCCAATGTATATTTTGAAGGCGCAGTAACTAGTCGTACGGTGATTTTTGCTGATGGTAGCAAAAAAACATTAGGAATTATGATGCCAGGTGAATATGAATTTAGTACGGATGCTGCCGAATTGATGGAAATTATGGCCGGCGAGATGGAAGTGTTATTACCAGGGCAAAGTGAATGGCAAACTTATACAGAGGGTGATAGTTTCCATGTTCCAGCGAATTCCCGTTTTAAATTGCAAGTACAGAGTGTAACCGATTATTGCTGTTCGTATGAAGAAAAATAATCTGCTAACGTAGAAGTAGCTCTACAGCCAGAAATGGTTTGTAGGGCTACTTTTTTGCTTTGCTAGAAAGTAGGTTGTTGCTCATTAGTCGTGCAGGGGCCAGCTTATTAACGCTGCGCCGTTTCACTTAACCTCCGTTTATAATATGATGGCCCCTGCACTTAGGCTGTGGACGGAAAATTTTATTCGTAACATGATAAATGAGTTGTGGAATACTTGGATAAACTATTCGTGAGCTGGAAGGAGGTATGAGGTGAAAATCTTAGTTGTGGAAGATGATCAAATGCTACGGGAGGCCGTGGTGGCGGTACTTAAGGAAGGGGAATATGTGATTGATGACACAGGTATGGGTGATGAAGGATTATATTTGGCCAAGCAAGGTGTTCATGATTTATTGATTTTAGATATTATGTTGCCTGAGGTTAATGGTTTGGATATTGTGAAGGGAGTGCGCGCTCAGGGGAATTTGGTGCCTATTTTATTACTGACGGCCAAAGATAGCGTGGCAGATAAGGTAATTGGTCTTAATAGTGGCGCTGACGATTATTTGGTGAAACCTTTTGCTGTACCGGAATTATTGGCGAGGGTACGGGCTTTGCTACGGCGAAAAGGGATGGCTGGCAAGGAAGGGGAGTTAAGTTGTGGGAATGTTTCTGTGAATCCAAATTTGAAAGAGGGGTTTGTAGGAGGTCAGTCCTTGCAGTTAACTAGCAAAGAGTATGAGTTATTAGAATATCTGATTTTAAATCAAGCGCGAATCTTAAGTCGCGAGCAAGTTTTTGATCGGATTTGGGGGTTTGAATCAGCCACGTCTATTGGCATTGTGGATTTATATATACATTATCTTCGCAAAAAGATGTCTCCTTATGGAATGGATGGGCTAATTCATACTGTACGGGGAGCGGGTTTTATGTTGAAGAGGAATGAGGATGTTTAGAAAAACCTTACGTCGTTTAACAATTTTAAATTCCATGGTATTTTT
>CAZKEO010000572.1:0-1679 GCA_964551785.1 uncultured Eubacteriales bacterium
ATGGATGGTCAGGATTAAGCACCTCATACGTAAAAGGAAGCCCCGTTGTTTTCTGATATTTTTCAGAAAGGCAAACAGCCAATTGGTTGACCTTTTCAGGGACTTGGGCAGTCAAACTGGTAGCAACTTTAAATCCGCTGGGTGGCAACGGACTGTCGGAACATGAGCCGGAATAAATTGCGACAAATACTGCACTATTGTAGTTTAACAGAGCAAGGTCATATTCCGGAAATACGTCAACCTTATAACCCATATCCGTTAGTGTTTGAGATACTCGGGTAGCAATTGCCTGGTTGACATCGGCTTCGACCAATCCATCAGAACAAACTTCACCGGGGTCATTCTGCCAATGGCCTGCAAGCAGGCCGATGTGTTTAGAAGTGTCTTCAGGCAAAAAACCTGTTTCCTTTGGCTGGGCTGCCTCAGCCCGCAGCAAGGCGCTTAAATTGGGTGTGCTGAGTAATTTTCGGGGATTCCAAAGTGTTAGAAGGGTGGCCATGACGATGGCGATACTCAAGACCGATTGAAAACCGCTCATCACTGTATATGGGGCAGGTTTTTTATCGGGGACATCGCCTAAAGTTTCTTCTGGTTCCTGCATTTCTTCTAAAGGGAGAGTTTTTGGTTCATCCATAATTTATCTGTGTAATTGAATAACGCCTTTAATAATCAAAGAAAAGTATAATTTCTAAAATGTGAACAACTATTTAAAATTATAACTGTAACGTTGAGTTTTAGATTAAAAAAGAATGCACCTAATAATTAATAAATGACCGGAAAATTGTCGGACGCCGATAAGGTTGAATTGCTTAGCATCGCAAGAGAAGCCATTATTTCTACTGTCAATGACCAACCGCTAGAAAAGTTAGACCTGAACACTTTTTCCACTGAATTGCAAACTGACGGAGCTTCTTTTGTGACCCTGACAAAGTCTGGGAAATTACGCGGCTGCATTGGCGCTTTGGAAGCATATCAACCTTTGGCCCTGGATGTACAGGAGCATGCGAGCGCTGCGGCGCAAGAGGATTACCGGTTCCCCCCGGTTTCTTATAATGAGGTCGAATTCCTAAAGATCGAAATTTCTTACTTGATGCCGCTGCAAAGATTGGAATATAAAGATAAAAATGACCTCATCAGCAGGCTGCATCCTGGAGTTGATGGCGTCCTGATCAGGGATGGCTCTCGCCGAGCTACTTTTCTTCCCCAAGTTTGGGAGCAGATTACAAGTGGACAGGAATTTTTATCGCACCTTTGCATAAAAATGGGCGCCCAACCAGATCTATGGCAGAATAAACACCTGGAAGTTTTTACTTATCTGGTTGAAGAATTCGATGAGGACTAATCATGTTGGAAAATGACCAACGGAATTCAGAAAATGGAGAACACGAGACTGCGAGCGAACGATTAAAGCGCTTGCTTGAAGAAGCCAAAAATGAACAGCCAGTTGAGTCGTTGGGGGACTTGACGAAATCTGAAAAATCGAAATCCAGGACCCTGGATGACACTTCGCCAATCCGGGTTTCAAAAAGTAAATCCCCAGATTTTAATGGAGAAGAGGTAAATGAGGATGGGTTAGGTGGAGATCTTGAACCTAACCAAAGTTTCTCAGAAATACTCAAGGAGCAATACCAATCCATTAAGGAAAACCTGGGGGTGCTTTTTAAGAAAAAAGGAACAAA
>CAZKEO010000573.1:0-1678 GCA_964551785.1 uncultured Eubacteriales bacterium
ATTCGTCTACCAGGATATAGCGGAAGCGGTCTTGGTAGTAGCGTAAGATATCCGGATTTTCTTCAAACAGTTGCACTGTCAACATCAGTAAATCATCAAAATCCAGGGCGTTGTTTTTGCGCAACTTTTGCTGGTAGACTCGGTAAATATCTGCTGTCTTTTGGGCAAAATAATCCCCAGCTAAGCTAGCAAACTTCTCGACAGTTTGCAATTTATTCTTGCCCTCACTAATCAGGGCTGCCACTGCCCGGGGAGCGAATTTCTTTTCATCTAGGTTCATTGTCTTGAGACATTCTTTAATTAGGGTCTGTTGATCAGCTGAATCATAAATGGCAAAATTACTATTATAGGCCCCCTCTTGGCCTGTTCCACTGCCTAAATGGCTAATCTCCCGCCGCAAAATCCGGTTACAGGCCGAGTGAAAGGTCGATACCCAGATCTCATCAGCTGCTTGTCCTAACTGATGACGAACCCGCTCTTTCATCTCACCAGCTGCTTTGTTGGTAAAGGTAATAGCGAGAATGTGATAAGGCCTGACCCCTTTTTCCTTAATGAGGTAAGCCACCCGGTTGGTTAAAACTCTGGTTTTACCACTGCCGGCCCCTGCTAAAATCAAAATAGGTCCTTCTGTATGTTGTACTGCTTCCTGTTGGACAGGATTCAGGGCGTTTAAAATAGTATTCACCATAAACCTCCAATTTATAGAAAAATGTCTAGTACCGGATAATATTATACCATATCCGAAGGATTATTGTTATCACGAAGTCAGACACTGTTTTGCTGCACCAGCGAATAAAAGGAGAACTCCCAAAGCATGAAGGACTAACAATCCCTGAATTTCAAGGTTGTCAGTCCTTCATGTTTTGGCAAACAAAATTAGATTAGCTTATTTCCTCTTTTTCGCGCTTCCATTTTAATGTTATAGTGCATAGTAAGCTCTATTAATTTCTTTTCAAAATAATCCCTTTCAGCCTCTTCCGTACACTCTGCCAGTTGCTGGCCAATGTATTCTATTTCCTTAAGTAGGTTAACCTCTAACGGTAATAAGCCCAGGTTCTTCAATAACCTGTTGTAGATTCTTTCCTCGTGAGTCATAAAAGGGTTCAGATTCTCCAATTCCAGAGGCTTTCCCTGACCAGGTAAGCCATTGAGTTCCCCTTTTGTTACTGCTTCCTTCATTCTCATTTCAGCAATTTTACTAAATATGTCTGATATATAAATCACCTTCTTTGTTCTGCTACTTTAACAAACGCATAGTGGGCATGTTCACACGTACTATAATTATCTGTGCGTCCCACGAAGTAGCGTTCTTGAATGTCAGCAGGACTTAAATTCTCATACAGACTTAAACCCAGACAGGCAATGTCTGAAGCGAGCGCAGACGGATTGAAACCTGTTTTTATGGGTTCTCCAATCTGCTGTGCTAACCACAATAGTAATTGGACCCTTTGAGCAGCTTTTTCGGGAACAAATGCATTAGTATCCAAATAATCGAAAATAACCCCGCTACCCCTCGGGGCTATATCAGCAATAGCCTGTAATGTGGTAAACACTTCAGCTCTGGACAAGTAATATGTGACACCCAGCCAGTTAAAGAAGGTTAAAACCTGCCAATTAAAGGAAGATTGGGTAAGTACATCAGCCAGATTCTGCTTAGTAAAATCCATGGGAATGAAGT
>CAZKEO010000574.1:0-1673 GCA_964551785.1 uncultured Eubacteriales bacterium
TTTAGGACAGAGGGTTTTCCCAGCCGTCTTGCTTAAGCGGGCTGAGAGTGAAAATCTTATTTTACCTTGAAATTCTTTAGCAAATTGATGGTTAAAGAAAATCTGGTCATAAAAATTAAACAGAAGTTGCAGATCTGATGGGGCAATCCGGCTAATCGTTGGGCCTTTAATATTAGGCGAATCTATTATCAACGCCTGGGCAACTTCAAGCCTTTTCGCTAGTATTTCAGCGGTAGTATAGCTTATTGTAAAAAGATTAAGCATCGGTTTCTTATTCCAATCCTCTCCGTTAATATTTATAATATTTTCCCCATCCAACTCTTCTTCTCCTGCCGGTTAAGCAACACTAATTGCGTATCGTATCAGCAATTCGATCTCCACCTATATTTAAGGAGAACAGCAGCAACGATGGCTAAGAAATCGTCCCGCGATCCCAGTCACAGCAAACAAATTGGCAACGTGACTTCTACTGGTATGCTATTAAGATTTTCTTTTTTATTGGTTTCTTACTTTCCTGGCAGGATATGGGAAATTAAAACAGAAAACCTATTCTGAAACGGTTTGGTCTATTATGTTCAAAGCTGATCGTTTTTTATTATAGAACAAAAGTTAGGAGATCTTGCAGATGGATATTTATGAACGCATGATCACAGCATCCCACAGAATGAAGGAATATGTAAAAGTGCAACACCGTGTGGATGCTACGCAAGCGATGGTAACGGCTGCCAGGAAAAGTCGGGATAAATCGAAAGAGCAATTAATTTCCGAGGGAAGGGACCTGGAAAAACTGGACGGAATAACCTTACTCAATCTTTGGCTTAGTGTGACGGATAACAAAGAAGAGCGCAAACGCAAGGAAGAGGAGCAGTACTTTAGCGCCAAACTAATGTTTGACCAGGCGAGTGCTTCTCTGGAAGGATTAGAAGCAGAACTTATAAAGCTTAAGACCGAGTTGGACGCCATGGGTAAGCCAGAAATCGAATACCAGGAGGCCTTACAAGCCAAAGAAGCGTTTTTGCTGCGCCAAGGTGGCACCTCTGTCCAGCACATCTTTGAACTGGCAGAAGAATTGCCTGCTTTAAAAGCTGGCGCTAGTGAACTGGAGGAGGCAATTCAGGCTGGACAAACAGCCTTGACCGCATTAGCCAAAGTAGAAAGTAGCCTGGGCAGTGCGCAAGGCTGGGGTACCTTCGATATACTGGGAGGAGGTCTTCTGACGACCGCAATAAAACATTCCCGCATTAACGATGCTCGTAATGGAATCCAACAAGCACAGGCAGCGCTTCGCCGTTTCCAGCGCGAAATTGCCGAGGTTAATAGCAACTTTACCATAGAAACTGCAGGTCTGGTTACTTTTGCTGACTACTTTTTGGATGGTTTATTGGTGGATGTATTCGTAGAATCGAAAATTAATACTGCATTGAACCAGACCCGTAAACTCGAACGGAAAGTTGAAATGACTGTTAGCGAACTACAGAATATGCTTGAAACAAATCGGCAAACAGTGCAGCAAGTCATTCGCGAGAAGAACCAATTGGTAGAAAATGCAGGCAACAACCCGGTTTTACCGTAAGTATTTAAACCTGATGTTATATTTAGACGGCAAGTCAAAAATCATCTCGGCTTGCCGTTAACATTTCATCCGCATTTCAAGGTGGTAATAACCTGTTTAT
>CAZKEO010000575.1:0-1664 GCA_964551785.1 uncultured Eubacteriales bacterium
AACTATGGAGCAGCTGAAAGAAAGCCTGAACGAAGAAGAATATAGACTGCTGACTGCTGCCAGGACAGATGCCGAGGTGCCGGTTAAGCTTAAGTTCAAGCTGGTTGAAATTGTAAAAACCATGAATACGAGAATGGCTAAGGTCGGGCAATTCTTCAATTTCACTATCAATACAAAAACACCGTAAAACAGACAGTCTGTCTGTTTTTTTGGTTAGCAATTCAACAGTTCCGCATTTATGAAAATATTGTAAAGTCGTCTTTCCCTAAATAATGAATAATTATCTATGCTTTACAAAAAATAGCTTCAGGAGGTGCGCATATGCTAAAAAACAAAGTACACAAATTTACTCCGTATATCATCATACTGATAATCTATATATTGTTCGGATTCTTGTCATATAACGACTTTTTCAGTAATAGAAGCTTTAGCGATTCTGCCACATCTATGATAGTTAAATATGGTTCAAGAGGGACCGAAGTAAAAACCGTGCAGACCAAACTGAAAAAATGGGGCTATTACAAAGGCAAGGTTGACGGTGTATATGGATGGAAGACAAGAAGCGCCGTGATTGCTTTCCAAAAGAAAAATCGTTTAAAGGCTGACGGAGTAGTAGGAGCTGCAACCTCAAAAGCATTGGGAATTCCGGTAAAAGCTGCAGCAGCCTCAAAAGGAACCGTGAGCAGAAGCAACGATGTATATACCTTGGCTCAGGCGGTTAATGGGGAAGCCCGGGGGGAGCCTTACATCGGCCAGGTTGCAGTGGCAGCAGTCATTCTGAACAGAGTTGATAATCCTAAATTTCCAAATACCATAGCAGGTGTAATTTATCAGCCTGGGGCTTTTACTGCAGTAACGGATGGACAGATGTTCCTGGCACCCGGCGAGTCAGCCACTAAGGCTGCAAGAGATGCATTAAACGGCTGGGACCCTTCCGGAGGCGCAATATATTACTATAACCCTGCCAAAACAACAAACAAGTGGATTTGGTCTCGTCCCATCATTAAGGTTATCGGCAAGCACTATTTTGCAAAATAGGAGGGAAACAATATGAAGCTATTCAAAATGCAGTTGTCCAGAGAACAATATCATAAGGCTTTGGTAGTTGTTTCTGCATTGCTGATTCTCTCGGTTTTTTTTGGCTATAACACCTGGAAGGAAAGAAAGCAGTACCAGACCTTTTTACAGAATACATATCAGAGAGAATTCATAGAAATGGTTACTGATGTAGAAAATATCAAGGTGCTGCTGGATAAAGCGGAGGTAACAAATTCAACGGTACAAAGCAATACCCTGATGACACAGATCTGGCGGCAGGCGCTTTCTGCTGCAGAAAATCTGGGACAGCTGCCCATAAGCCACAGTGCTTTAAGCAAAACAGCCAAATACCTGTCGCAGGTAGGAGATTACAGCTATACCATATCCAAGCAAAATGCAGCCAACAAAATGATGACAGAGGAGCAGTTTAACCAGCTTGATAAGCTGAAGGGCTATTCCGGCAAGCTCCTAGATGAGCTGTATGATATGGAAAAACAGGTTTCACAGGGCAAAATCCGTTTTGGCGAAATACGAAAAAAGGGTCAACTAATACTTAAAAGAGCCTCGGAAAATGCAGTAGATGTAAAGTTCGGTAAAATGGATGAGAGCTTTACAGATTATCCGAC
>CAZKEO010000576.1:0-1663 GCA_964551785.1 uncultured Eubacteriales bacterium
TTGTACAAAGTTCTGGTTGTTATTAATTCAACGCAGAGGGAAGAATTCCTTTAGGTTGACACTGATTCTCTCCATACTTTACAATGAATTAAGTTAAACAACGGGAATTGCCAATAGCTAGCTAAATATAAGGAGGCCGCAAAACATGGCACTAGAACAAAAACTTCAAAACCTCCAGAACATATTACTTCAATATCACAGTGCTGTGATTGCCTTTTCGGGAGGAGTAGACAGCTCCTTACTCTTTAAAGTAGCAGTTAAGGTCTTGGGAGAGAACGTCTTAGCGGTTACAGCTGATTCCGAAACATATCCTTCCTTCGAACTAGCACAAGCCAAGGAGTTAGCCCAAACCATTAATGGCCGGCTGGAAATAATCCAGACCGCAGAACTGGCTAACCCTGTTTATGCCCAAAACCCGCCTAATAGATGCTATTACTGCAAGCAAGAATTATTTGGTAAACTTTTGGCATTGGCTCAGGAACGCGGGTATGCCTATGTGCTTGATGGCGCTAACGCGGATGATGGCGGGGATTATCGACCTGGTCTACAGGCCGGCAAGGAATTAGGAATCAAAAGCCCCCTCAAAGAGGCAGGCCTTACCAAAGCAGATATTCGTACTTTGGCTCGCCAAATGGGTCTCAGCAATTGGGACAAGCCTTCATTTGCATGTCTTTCTTCTAGATTTCCATACGGACAAGCTATTACTGCTCAAAAACTCCACCAAGTTGCAGAGGCTGAGGCTCTCCTTCGCAACTTAGCTTTTCGCCAATTTCGGGTTAGACACCATGGAGAGATTGCCAGAATCGAAGTGGATGTTGATGCGCTCACAAAATTAGTGGAGCCGACTACCCGGCAAACCATCGTGGAGGCTCTACAAACTCTTGGCTTTGCTTATGTCACTATCGATCTGGCTGGTTTTCGAAGTGGTAGCATGAACGAGGTGCTCCCAGAAGAGGTGAAGGATGGATTCAAATAAAATTAAGAACCTACTCTTACAAGTTAAAACAGGCGGTTTAGAGGTGGAAGATGCCCTGAGAGAGCTCCACATGCTCCCATATCAGGATCTTGGCTTTGCTAAAATTGACCATCACCGCCAACTTCGAAATGGTTTTCCAGAGGTCATCTTTTGCCCAGGGAAAACCACCGCTCAAATCTGTGCAATTTTTACCGAACTGGTTAAAAAAAATAATGTTGTATTAGCAACACGTGCTGACGAAGAGGTCTTTCAGCAACTTAACTCTCTATTTCCCACTGCAAAATATCATCCCATAGCTCGCTGTATCGTGTATGGTGAGACTATCAAACCCCATAAGCAGGGTAGGGTCGTGGTAGTCAGTGCAGGTACTGCTGACCTCCCAGTTGCTGATGAGGCAGCAGTAGTAGCTGAAGTAATGGGCAATCCTGTTGAGCGCCTTTATGATGTAGGTGTCGCTGGAATTCACCGCTTATTAGATAACCTCCCACAATTATCCCAAGCCGCTGTGTTGATTGTAGTGGCAGGAATGGAAGGTGCTCTACCAAGTGTTGTTGCTGGCTTGGTCAACTGTCCGGTCATAGCAGTACCCACCAGCATTGGATACGGTGCTAGCTTTGGTGGCTTAGCTCCCTTATTAACCATGTTAAATAGTTGTGCTTCTGGAATAGGGGTAGTAAATATCGATAA
>CAZKEO010000577.1:0-1660 GCA_964551785.1 uncultured Eubacteriales bacterium
TCCAGCTGCTCTCACCGAAAAGGGATGAGAGGGGATTTCTGCAGCTGCTCTAGATATCTTGCTTTCCCAGCCTAATGTATCCTTATTTTCCGGCCTACTGTAGGCTAAAGCTTAGTTCTTCTCCACACCCATAATGAAGGTTGGGCCTGATAGGCAATTAACATGCTCAAATAATGGAAAAGATTGTAGCCTAAGGGCTTAAGTAAGGCCAAAAACAAACCGCTCCCAATGGTTAACACCACTAAGCTAATTACCCAGTATACCGCCAAATTCAAGAGGCTAATCAGCATGGCTATGAACAGCGAAGCCATAATGATGCCTACGTCCGACCAAGTTAGGTACAACTGTCCGTTACTCCAAACCTTATCATTATGGTTCATATTCTTGGGAATAGTATAAAGAAACTCTCTGCTCATGGTAATGTAGACCCCCGTAGTACTCGAACCTTTACAAACATTGACCTTACCCAGCTCCTAAGCATAAATGGCAAGGCCGCCATTACCATGTAAATGGTAACTACCGCAAAAAAGTCACCAACTCTGGTATAGATATCATGACGGTCACCTAACAGCACAGCGAAACCGATAATTAAGGCTGTCAACTGGATGAACCCAGAAAAAGACCAGGCAATTAACTCCTTTAACCACATCCAAAACCAACCGCTAGTCTCAGGTATTATCCACAAAAGGCAGGAAATGGGTGCGGTCAAGGTCAACAAATTAAGCAAAATCACACGTCTATGCCCGACCAATGCTAACAGGAGTGCTGCCGCAGTGAGTACTACAACCGTGACAGTGTTTATCCCTGACAGGTTGCCGGACGGGTTAGAATAACTAAGATATACCAACGATTCTCGGGCTGTTGTTGTACCTAGCAGCTCTGTTGTAATCAGTTGATTAAGATAAATTACAAATTCACAGAAAAACATACTGCTATTTACCATAACCATCCCAATAATGAACCGGGGAAATAATTCCTTTATCCGGAATAACGCCCCTCTTAAATTAAAAGTTAGCTCCCAAGTTGTCATCCCGGAATAAGCGGCAAATACTAAAATAGAGAATATATTGGCTATTAATACATAACGTCCATACCAAGGAGCAATCGCCTCGTTGTGCAGGGCGGATTCCATAACTACAAAAGTATCAGTGATAAACCGCTGAATTTCAATCAGCGTATTCGAAAAGATAGCATACAAAACCTCTAAAAGCTTATCCTTGAGATTTATATCTGGTAAATTTCCTTGATCAGGCCTGGGCATGGCCGCAGCTATTTTTTGCAGTAACGCTATTTTTTGCAGTAACACCTCACTTCACCGCCTGGTAAATTACCCCAGCCAATAGCTTTGAAGAAAGGGCTAAAAGTACCCCAACCATAATTACCATTACCCCGGATTTACATTGTTTAAGATTTTCCATGTTCCAACCACCGAAGGTCATTCGAGCTCCAATAACGGCAAAACTCAGCAAAGCACCCATTGCCCCGATAATCATCACAATATCCGCTAATCTGGAAACCTTTTGACCAAAAGTACCAATGTTTCCCTTTAAAATCTTATCTGCTTGTTGCCGGACTGTCCCATTATCCCCATCCTCATCTTCCGCAAATACCGCTCCGACCGGAACAAACAATACAACCAAAATTAGCAATACGGCTAATG
>CAZKEO010000578.1:0-1659 GCA_964551785.1 uncultured Eubacteriales bacterium
TTTTAGGGGTCAGTTTAAGTTCTTTTGGTGAAAAAAAGACAAAACCCAAGGTTTTGGATTTTAATCTATTCGACCACTATAATATTGAACTGTATTAGTTAGCTTAAGACCTTCCTAACGATAGAAGACCCCTATTTTTAAGCCTTAAAGACCTATTGACTCTCCTATATTACTTGGCTCATCCGTATTGCCAATATTTTCCTTTATTAATTTTTAAGCTTGTGGCATGAGTCTGATCTTACACTCTTGGAGTCAAGCTTATGATGCAAAAATGCTGGATCATTTCTTTATGTTGTTTTTTTTCTTCTCTCCAGGCAAATGAATCGGATTTTTCTACAGAACGTCTAGAAGATTTTTATGATGAGTTCATTTGTGATGAAAAAGCTGAATTGTCTCGCTTGGGGTTAACTTCTGTCTGTTCAAAAACTCCTCTACCCCCACCACCTGGGCCTCCTGGGCCACCGCCACCTCCATCCGGGCCGTTTCTTCCGGTTGTCCTGATCGATCATTCTGGAGCCAGTACAGTTTGGCTGGTTGTCACGGGATTAGACCCTGTAAACGCTAATGACTGCTTTCTTAGCATTGATACCACAACCGGCATAGGCACCGTTGTAGATGCGCTCGCAGGGCAAAGTCCAACAGAGTACAATATAAAGATCTCTAGCCTTCCCCTAGCAGAGGATGGTAGTGGACACGTTCTCTGTTTGCCTTATATTACGAGTGCTCTTTTGTGGTTTTCAATAGATACACAGCTTCAAATACCGGTAACCTCTAGCAATGGGATTGTGCAACCTGATGGTCTTAATATCCATGATCCTAATTTTTATACTATTTTTGATATTTTCGAGGTTAACTTTCAAGTGACACCCTCTCAAATCTTTGCAGATGCAACAGCTGTAACATCTTTTGCGATTCCTTTAGTAGGCTGTTTAGAAGAAGTGGATCCAGGTAGTAACCATTCCAGTGGCTTAACTCAATCACGCAAAGAGATCATCAATTCTGTTTCAACTGTTTTGGCCTCAGCTCCTGAATCGGCTCAATGGAATCAACTAGTAATTAAAGATGGTTCTGGCAATGTTTTGCGTATTGCATCTCCGGGTAAAGCAATGGCAGCATCACCTCCTGTGTTTGATGATAATTATCTCGACAACTCCACTGCCTATGGCTATAGCTATATCAATGATATCTGGAGCAGTCTGACTAGTTTTTATCGTTCTAATCCGTTAAAGCTGCAAATCCCTAGCGGATCTATCTACACAGGGGTGATTAACGCTGATAATACGATTACATTTACCACATCGCCTCCTACTCATACCGTCGTATTTGCGGCTCCTTCAGCACCAACACCCCCTACTCAAACTTCTACAAGTTATATTATTTTTGGAGGCCAAGTGCCACCCAATACACCGAAGAATGCCAGCTTAGTCTTGTCTCATACCCCAGCAGGAGAAGCGGATGCAATTCAGTTATGTAAACTGTTTGAAGAGGGTGTCATTGCAGCGATTATGCCCACATCTAGCACGATTGATGCTCTCACACTCGCCTCATTTCGGCCTTATTATCAGGTCAATACCAACTTGAGTCCTGTAGGGCAAAGTGGGGGCCCTTGGTTTACCCTTTATTCAACACCTATTCTTTCCAAATTTTGTGTCACTGCCG
>CAZKEO010000579.1:0-1649 GCA_964551785.1 uncultured Eubacteriales bacterium
GCTCCGCTCACCACGGATGGTGAGCGCCTCTGAGGTGGCACGATGCCACGTCGATGAGGTTGAGCGGTTTCTATTAGCCTAGCAAACTTAGACCTTCTTTTTATCTTTCGTGCAATGCTCCGGACCGGCAACAGGTACTCGACCGGATAAGCATGCCGAAAGCGACCCCAAATCAAAATTAGACGGCAAATACGCAAGAATAAATTCTGTAGGCACAAAAGTGGCATGGTTGTTGCATCATTAATAAGTACTGATGGCCATCAGTTATGACCGGCGTAAATATCACCGCCATGAGGAGGGAACGAAAGTGTCTAAATTCGGAAATAAAATTAAATCAATTGACGAAGCACTAAGTGGAATTCCCAAGAGTGGGGCGACAATCATGATGGGAGGATTTGTTGGCGCAGCCGAACCAACTTGCTGTATCGAGTGGTTGATTAAAAACATGATTAGCGATATCACGTTGATTACTAATGAACCAGGGTTAAGTGGTTTCGGTAGAGCGATGCTTTATAAAAACGGCTTGGTAAAAGCAATTATTTCTTCTCATGTTGGGACAACCCAAGAATCAACCGATGAGTATCTCAAAGGCAAGCTGGCAGTTGAACAATTTTATCCGATGGGTACCTGGATCGAAAAAGTACGGGCAGGTGCCATGGGATTAGGGGGAGCCCTGATCCCGGTAGGAGTAGGTATCTTAGATGAACCGGGTCTCTTTGCTGAATTGAAAGAGCCGAAACAAGTAATCGAAGTAAATGGTAAAAGATGCTTTGTAGAGCCCGCCTTGACAGCACCCTTTGGTTTGGTAAAAGCCTGGCGTGCTGATGAAATGGGGAATTTAGAATACCGCCACACTAGCGTTAACTGTAATCCGATGGTAGCAATGGCCTGTGATTACACTGTCGCCGAAGTGGAAGAAATTGTCCCAGTAGGAACAATTCCCCCAGAGCGCGTAGGCACTCCGGGAGTCTTTGTTCAGGCAGTTGTTAAGGGTTTGAGTCTAGCTGAACATGATGAGATTTATCGCCAGCACTGGCTTAAAATTGGAAAGTTAACTCCGGAAAGATAATTGATTTGGGAGGGAATTACATGGAGCCGAGAATATTGATTGCCAAACGAGCTGCGCAAGAATTGAAGGACGGTCAACTAGCTAATTTGGGTTTTGGAATGCCCACCCAGGCTTCCAATTTCTTACCACCAGGTGTGAAAGTGATGTTTCATGCGGAAAACGGAGTTTTCGGAGTCGGTCCCAAACCCAAGGCTTCTGAAGCAAGCGCAGATATGACCAATGCTGGATCTGAGCCCATTACCTTAGTGCCTGGGGCGGCAATTATGGATCTGGCCACCTCGCTGGGAGCAATGAGAAAAGGACTCTTAGATGTTACCATCCTAGGAGCGCTAGAAGTAGACCAGCTGGGTAATATAGCTAATTGGGCGGTTCAAAGAGCAGGCAAATGGTGGCCGGGGATTGGGGGAGCGATGGATTTATGTTACGGCACAGAAAAAGTAATAGCCTGTCTGATGCACGCAGATAAAAGTGGCGAATCCAAAATACTCAAGAAATGCACACTGCCACTGACCGGCAAGGGTTGTGTCAAAACAATTATTACCGATAAAGCAGATTTTGACGTCGGTGATAAAGTCTTCAA
>CAZKEO010000580.1:0-1645 GCA_964551785.1 uncultured Eubacteriales bacterium
GGACTTCTGATTTTATCACTCCGTTTGAGTATTTGTTTCTTACAACCTTAGTCCCATTCTTTTGCGTCTCGGGGTTTTCATTTTTTTTCGCCCCCTCTTGAGGCGCACAACTTAACAACAAACCAATTAATAGTATCGGGTACTTCATATGTATTTTATTTAAGCTCCAAAGGCTAAGAATTTAGAATAAGAAAGGGATTGAAAAGTGACATTTTCTTCCCTCAACCAAATGTAATTGGAATAGTGCCAACCATAAAGTAAATGAGGTTGACTTTTATTAACTTTAAAAATGAGATTCGGAATAGTAATTTCTTTACTTCTGATTTCCGGTATCGGCATCTGCCAGGAGCCCCTTCTGGTTCAAAGGACTTATTATCAAATAGACGAAAATACGGGTAAAGAAATTCCGTCATCACAAACTTTCTTCCAGTATGATAACAAAGGCCGGGAGCGAGTTAACAGCTATTCCACATGGATTGATAAAGAGCAGCGATGGGGTATCAGAAACAAATATGAGAGAGAGTATAATGCTCAAGGCCTGGAGATCTGGCAGCGACAAACAAACTTTAGAAACGGTGGTGATACCATTGAGGGCACTTTCCTAAGGACATATGCGTACAATTCAGCCAACCAACTTGCCGAAACGGTATGGACCGAAAGCTATTACAACAATTCCACAACATGGCAAACAATCATTCGATACGGCTATTCGACAAACGGTTGTTTAGCATCATTAACTTTGCAAACTCTTTTGAATGACGTGGCCGGAGTCGAAACGCGGGTCGAGTACACCACGGATGAACACTGTCATAATGTGCTGGTACGAACTTCTTATTCAGATACAGGCTATTCTCCAGAATTTGATACTTACGAATATGAAAACAACAACCTGGTAGCTCAACGAAAATATAGCGTGATAGCAAACGACACTTTATTAACCTATGAATACATATGTAGCTATAATGCCGCCAATCAACGGGTAACTGAGGTTTGGGGGAGTTCGGCTAAAAATGAATATGAGTATGATGCCCAGGGAAACAACACGGTGATACGATCCTATCAATGGGATGCAACTGCGCAGACATGGGCTGCAGGGGGAGAAACAAATTTAACTTATAACAGCTCAGGACAGATTTTGGTAAACGATTATCAAAGCATTGGGTTCAGTATGAGAACTGAATATGAATACAATGAGCTTGGCAAGGCCACTCGAATTTTATTTCGTTTTGCCTATGAATTTAGCGGCATTCAGGAATTCGTTACAGAAAGTCTGATCACTTATCGGTGCGATGGGGAAGAATCTGAGACGATTTCCAAATCAGTGGAGAATGGTGTCTCAAAAATCAGGGCCCGATCTGAATCGGACTATCTATTACCTGCAGCGTGTGAGCCACTAGTTCAACAAGTAATTGAGGTTTATCCAAATCCTACCACGAGTACAGTGCGCATCCTTTTTATTGAACCCCTGAACGCTTATCAAATCCGTGTGTTTAATTCAGCAGGCCAATTAATTAAATCGTATAGTTCTGAACAGGGCCTCTTGCCTCCGGAATTAGATTTTACCTCGCTTCCTTCGGGGCTTTACACTCTACAGGTTACCGGAGAATCATTTAACGCCAGCAGTAAATTGCTTAAGCAATGAGTT
>CAZKEO010000581.1:0-1644 GCA_964551785.1 uncultured Eubacteriales bacterium
CTATGGTTTTAATCAAATTTCCTACTAACGGGAGTCCTGAGAAGGCATCTCCTAATAAAACAGCAATTATAAGTCCGGCAATCAAGCCAATTACGCCACCCACAGTTTCCTGAATCGGAATCTTTTGTAACCGTTGTTCCAACCAGGTGACTACCTGAATAAGTCTGTTAACCAACCAAGGGGCAATAATGATACCTAAAAGAACTCCAACGAGTACCCCTAAGACGATTCCCACAATTAACCCCAAGCTCACTGAACTGTGTGGCAAAACTTTTGACTCAATTAATTTAAAAAACTGAAATCTCTCGGCAGGAATAAATTTACCCAAAAAACCGCCAATTGCGGCAGAAATAAAAATAACCATAATGCGCAGTATTTTAATTACCACTTATCACTCTCACCTCCTTCTTGCAATATTCTGCCAGATAATGGTTAAATTATACTATGCACAGGTTTAAAATACCACTTTTTTACATAATTATCCTAGCACACGGGCTAAGATAACTTCCACATTAGTTTCCTCACCGACCAAGGTCAGCTCGCTGACCAAGCTTAATTCACTAACCAGAATCTGCCGCGCGGTATCAAGCATTTTCCGCTCCCCGGTGGATAGCCCCTTTTCCTTTTCACGCAAGGAAAGATTGCGTACTACTTCAGCAACCTCAAAAATGTTACCGCTTTTAATTTTCTCCATGTGTTGTCTGTAACGCAAACTCCAATTTGCAGTAACAACATCACTGCGATCTCGAAGAATAGTGATAACTTTTTCTACTTCTACAGAATTAATAACTTCTCTCAAGCCAAGTGTGGAGCCATTATTGATGGGTACCATCACTTTCATGTTACCGATAGGCAACCGCATAATATAATACTTACGCTTTTCGCCAAGAATCTCTTTCTCTTCAATAGCTTCGATGATACCGGCACCATGCATGGGATAAACAACCTTGTCCCCAACATTAAACACCATAACCCCCCCTTGCCTAGTTACCCTAATTAACAGGCTTATTATACCACAAAATATGATTAGTGTCAAAATTCGTAATTATAGCATAGGGCAAATGCCATGTCAATAGATAAATCAGCTTGTCTAACATTGACAAGACAGGTTTTCAGTCAGTATAATGGTTTTATAATCTTCGACCAGCAAGCAAAAAGTCATTAGCGTGAAAGGAGTCCTTTTAAAATGAAAGATTTGCTCTGTGATCAGTTCCAAAATACTGTTTCAGAACTCCTTATTCGCCACCAAAGTATTCTGGATGTTTTAAGTAAATCCCAAGAAGCAAGCTCCCGAGTCAATCGCGCAGTCGTCAAAGCGGTAACTAATTGTGGTTGTCTACAGGTGGAAGCAAACAAGAAAGACTTTCCCGATGATGCCGACCTTGCCGATTTAAAAAATATGATGGAGTCCCACGTTAAAGGAAAACTCTGCAACAACTGTACTGAAGCTATCGAAGGCGAAATGGGGCGGTCGCTGTTTTATCTAGCAGCACTTTGTAACCTATTGGATCTGAACATGTATGATGTTTTAATCAAGGAGCAGAAGAAATTATCTACTTTGAGAGTATTTAATTTTAGATAATCGTACATACGTAAACGCATTTTAACTTTAACAAATCAGATAATACTAAGTTGCTCCGATAA
>CAZKEO010000582.1:0-1640 GCA_964551785.1 uncultured Eubacteriales bacterium
ATGGCCAGAAAGGGTCCAAAGGGAATAGCTGTTGTACGGTTTGCTTTGCCAGCCAGCATTAAAATCAAACCCGTCAAGGCCGCTAAAAGGGCTGCCCAAAAAATAGTTTGTAATGTATGTTCCCAACCCAAATAAATTCCCAGCATTGCGGCTAGCTTAACATCACCGCCGCCCATCCCCCCCTTGGAAATAACAGCGATAACCAGCAACACTGTCCCTCCACTAGCTAGACCAATAATCATCTCCAGTAGAGAAAGTTTGCCCACAGCTAGATTAAGCACAGTACCCACAATTGTTCCTACAAGTAAAAGTTTGTTGGGGATGATTTGCTGTCGAAAGTCGATTAAGGCAATGATAATCATTAAGCAAAGTAAGAATATACCCGGTATCAGGGTACTATCCACTGAGTCCATTACCGGCAAGGGTCGGTCACCTCCTAATTCAGGCTGTTGAAATTCCCCGTCTAGCTTAAGCCTCTTTACCCACTGGACTACGCTTGTTTAGTTTTGTTTTTAGAAAGTCGAACAAACCCCTGTTTTGTTCTTCTTGTAATTGTTCCTCAACTTGATTTTTTTCCACCTGAAGTTTGGCAACTTGTCTAGCCAGTTCCCTGCTCTCCTGACGGGAGGCCTGGAGTTCCTGCATAATTGCCGATAGCATGATAAACACTGTGGTCTTAAAATTATGCTCCACACCTAAAGAATAAGTAAGGATATTGTCTAATTCTAGGCGTCTTTTCGCTCCTTCGATAGTATACTGCTCTGTCTTGAGTAAGTCTTTGATTTTGCTAAAAACCTCCAACTGCCAAGTAGTAAAAAGTTTGCGCTGATTCTTTAGTACTGCTTGTCCTAGATATTCTGCAAATTCTTTCTCCCAGTGACGAATAGTACTTAATTCTACTTGTAGGATGGAGGCTAATTGTTTAATAGTTAAATACTTCTCTCCCCCGTGGTGCTCCGAATCCTGTTCAACCTTCTCCTGCTCACTGTAATCCAAATCAACGGCTTCACGTTCAATTGGAACATGCTCAATCTGAACATGTTCAATCGAAACTTGATCAGTCGAAACTTGGTCAGTGGTAGCACACTCTATTTTATCTGGTAAATCCGTACTTTGCTCGGTGGAATCACCCTCCATATTATCTAACCCAACGGTACGGTTTTTTAATGAATCACCCTTATTTGTTTCTAGCTCAGATGTATCCCTTTCATTAATATCAGTCTCAGTTGAAGCATTCTTAACTTTAGCTAACCCAGACGTTTCCTGGGTGGTAATTTTATCTACCGGCTGAATTTTTAGTTTAGGGTAGGTAGGTGTCTTCCGGTTGATTTCTTCCATAATTTCTTTGATTTCATCCACAGGTTCCATTGATACTTTATTTTTCACACTAAATATTTTAGCTGTTTTTGACTTACTCCGTTTTGCCATGACCTCACCTCTTCAGCAATTTTTTAATCCTTCTTTTCCTTATCTATACTTTTTCACCACATATTTCCATTCACCTTCTAATTATGCCTATATATTTTCCGTATTTTTCCAACAATTTTGGGCAAAAAAAGAAAGGCCTTGGTTTTCTCTCAATCCCATAAAGAAAGCTTGGTTTGCGCCAAGCGCTAGCGCAGGCGGAAGCCTTAGCTGCA
>CAZKEO010000583.1:0-1630 GCA_964551785.1 uncultured Eubacteriales bacterium
CGGCCAATCTGGAAGAACTGCCACAACTACTCAGTAAAAATGTTGCAGCGGTTATTATTCAAACTCCAAACTTTTTTGGCTGTATTGAAGATGTGAAAAAAATTGCGGACATGGCTCATGCCCAGGGAGCATTGCTAATTGTTGCTGTTGATCCTATTTCGTTAGGCCTTTTAGAGGCGCCTGGTGTACTAGGGGCCGACATTGTGGTGGGCGAAGGTCAGCCCATGGGACTCGCCACGGCTTTTGGTGGCCCGTATTTAGGATTTTTTGCGGCAACGGAAAAACTAATGCGCAAAATGCCTGGCCGTATTGTTGGGCAGACGGTCGATCATGATGGTAATCGCGGTTTCGTATTAACCTTGCAGGCACGGGAACAACATATTCGCAGGGAGAAAGCTACTTCCAATATCTGTTCTAATGAAGCCTTATGCGCTTTGACGGCTGCGGTATATTTAAGCACAGTCGGTAAGGATGGTTTACGGCAAGTGGCTGAATTGTCTTTGCAAAAAGCTCATTATGCATGTCGTGAACTAACTAAAATTGAAGGGGTTAGCCCTGTATTTGGGGCAAGCTATTTTAAAGAATTTATAGTGCGTTTCCCTAAACCCATTGCTGAAATCAATGAGAAATTATTAGAAGACAAAATCATTGGTGGATTGTATCTAGGTATTTATTATCCAGAACTTAAAAATTGTATGCTGCTCTGCGTAACAGAAAACAGGACACAGGAGGATATTAACCGCTTGGTAGAAAAATTGGGGGCGATGGTATGAGAAAAGCTAAATCCTTAATTTTTGAAATAGGGAAAAAAGGTCGCTGTGCTGTAGATATACCAAAATGTGATGTACCAGAGGAAGAAATTTCATCACTGATTCCACAAGAATTTTTACGGAAAGATCCTGCAACTCTACCAGAAATCAGCCAACTTGATTTAATGCGCCATTATACGGAACTATCCCAGCGCAATTTTGGTGTGGATTCAGGCTTTTATCCCTTAGGTTCGTGTACCATGAAATACAATCCAAAAGTAAATGAAGATATTGCCCGCTATCCTGGTTTTGCCTTGTTGCATCCCTTGCAACAAACGGAAACGGTACAGGGGGCCTTAGAAATACTTTATGATATGGAAAAGTATCTGGCGGAGATCTCAGGAATGGATGCTGTTACCATGCAACCTGTTGCTGGTGCTCATGGTGAATTGACAGGCTTAAAACTAATTCGGGCCTATCATCGCCACCGCGGAGAAGTAAGAAATAAAGTAATCGTGCCTGACTCGGCTCATGGCACTAACCCAGCTTCCGCTGCCGTATGTGGACTGGAAATTATAGAAATAAAATCAAATGCGGATGGGTCTATCAATTTAGACGCACTCCGTGCAGTGGTGGGACCAGATACGGCTGCTCTCATGTTAACCAATCCTAGCACCTTAGGATTGTTTGAAACCAATATTGAAGCTATTGCTACGATTGTTCATGACGCAGGCGGGCTATTATATTATGACGGAGCCAATGCTAATGCCATTATGGGGATTGTTAGGCCAGGTGATATGGGCTTTGATGTGGTCCATTTTAATCTTCACAAGACCTTTGGTACACCCCATGGCGGTGGCGGAGCAGATTCAGGACCTGTT
>CAZKEO010000584.1:0-1617 GCA_964551785.1 uncultured Eubacteriales bacterium
AAAAGCTTGCTTATACAACTGTAATGACCATTATGTCCAGGTTAGCCGAAAAGAGGTTGTTACTAAAGGAAGCTGTAGGAAATGCCTTTGTGTACACCCCGGCAATGAGTGAACTTGAATTTGCCAGAATGGTAGTTTCCGAAGTGCTAGATGGACTTTTTGAAGAATTTGCCGAACCTGCTCTTTCCCACGTAGTTGATAGACTTAAGACCGAAGACGCCGGCAAATTGAATCAGTTAGAGGAAATGATCAAGGAGCGTAGATTGAAAGGGGAATGATAAATGACCTACATTACTTTTATTGACAAATTCATCCAACCCTTTATCATCTATGTGCTGGCCGGAACTCTAATTAGTTATCTGCTGGCTTTGTTAATGGTCCGTATCCCAGGGCTGAACAATTCCCGATCTCGGACTATGCTGTATACAATTCCTTTTATTGTTCCCTTCTTGGCATACCTGGTATTTAAGCCCTTTATTCCAACCAATTGTATACTTTTTAAGCAACCAATAGGAATTATCAATAGTTGGTTATGCGCTGGTGCCAGAGGCATTGCTACTATTCTAACTCCTCTTTTCTTCTTTGCGGCAACCTTTGCCTTGTTTAAAGCTGGACTCAGTATTTTGGCCACCGGCCGTATTAGGAAGAAATATGGTTTTGCTACTCAATCGAATTATCCCAAATTGTTTGGTATTCTCGATGAATTATGTCTTAAAATCGGTATTCAGCACCCTAAGCTAATTGTAACTAAAGACCTCTTTGCCAGATCTTTTACCATGGGTAGGCGCTCCCCAATCATAGTTTTATCGGAAGGCGTGCTGAACACACTTGATGATGAAGAGCTAGAAACTGTAATAGCCCATGAACTTGGGCATATTGTGAGAGCTGATTCTTTGCTCAACTGGCTGATGGTCTTTTTACGAGATCTAATGTTTTTCACCCCGCTAAGTTACTGGATGTTTAGAGATTTAGCCACCGAAAAAGAAAAGGCCTCCGATGATTTTGCTATTGAAGTAACCGGAAAACCTTATGTTTTTGCCCAAGCTTTGATTAAAGTATGGAAATTATCCCCCCGTACTTTGTTTAATAACCTTGTTTTTGATAATTTTATGCCCCATCCTAACTTCGTGAGTAGTTCAGGCATATTGGAAATTAGAGTTAGAAGAATCTTAAACAAAGAGCAAATAGTATCAAACAATACTTTATTGGCCTATTCAGCAATGGTTATATTAGTAGGTTTATCACTTGCTATCGTCTATTTGCTATGCTAATAAACAAAATTAAGGAGTGAGTAAAATGTCCAGGGATGAAAAGAAAAACAAGTTTACCCAAACTAATAAGTCTAACACTGGTATTTATGCTATTGTGGGGGTTGTGGTAGTAATCATGGCAATCGTCGGATTCATGTTTTCCAAGAACCCTTCCGGAGCAGACGCTAAAGCTGTAAATGTCGGTACAACTGAATATCAAAAAGCTGAGTTTGCCAAAGTAACAGCAAGTGAATCCGGTGGTGATGTATTAATCAGCCTGAATGAGATAAAAAGCAAAAAGACCACAACTTTTGAAGTTCCCGGTATCAGCTTTACCCTCAATAACGGAACCCCCTTTAATAGCCTG
>CAZKEO010000585.1:0-1616 GCA_964551785.1 uncultured Eubacteriales bacterium
ATCGTTGCCCCGTTGGAGGGGCTCGGGCTTATAGTAATTGATGAGGAGCATGAAGGTTCCTATAAGCAAGATGAAAATCCCCGCTACCATGCCAGAGCAGTAGCCCTGAAAAGGTCTGAACTGGAAGGTGCAGTAGTCCTACTAGGTAGTGCTACCCCTGCTGTGGAAACCTTTTATCAGGCTCAAAACGGTGCCTATCATTTAATTAGCCTGCGGGAAAGAGTAGATAATCGGCCGCTGCCGCCAGTCACAATTGTCGATATGCGGCAGGAGTTACAAGCAGGTAATCGCTCCATTTTCAGTGAAATACTTGCAACTAAGCTTGGCGACCGTTTAGCTAAAAAGGAACAGACAATTTTGTTTCTCAACCGCCGAGGGTTTTCTACCTTCGTAGTTTGCAGGGAATGTGGTTGTGTAATGAAATGTCCTCATTGTGATATTACTCTGACCTACCATGCCCCACGGCAAAATTTACGTTGTCATTACTGTGATTATCAAGAAGCCAATCCTGATATCTGCCCTAAATGTCGTAGTAAATATATCCGTTATTTTGGAGCGGGCACACAAAGGGTGGAGGAGGAATTGCATAAGTCCTTTCCCCAAGCACGAGTGCTCCGTATGGATGTAGATACCACCACCCGCAAGGGAGCACATGAGGCTATGCTAACTGCCTTCCAGCAGGGTGAAGTGGATATCTTGGTGGGTACCCAAATGATTGCCAAGGGCTTGGATTTTCCAAATGTCACCCTGGTGGGTGCCATTAGTGCTGATACTTCCCTCAATATTCCTGATTTCCGCTCGGGGGAACGCACCTTTCAACTGCTGACTCAGGTAGCCGGCAGGGCAGGACGGGGTAATAAACCTGGGGTAGTAGTTGTCCAAACCTATTCGCCAGATCACTATAGCATTATCAATGCCCAATCCCATGATTATTATGGTTTTTTCCAAGAAGAAATAGTCCTCAGGGAAACTTTAGAATATCCTCCCTTCAGTTCTTTGGTGAGGCTGGTGTTTTCAGCCAAAGATGAGCAAAAGCTAATTCGAGAAGCCCAAGGCTTAGCTGATGTCCTGCGCGGGTTTTTAACAGGAACAGACGCCCAAATCTTAGGACCTGCTCCGGCACCATTGCCGAAGATTCGAGCCCGTTACCGTTGGCATTTGGCTTTGAAAGGCGCTTCTCCTGAGCAATTGCGAGAGGTAGTTAAACAGGGTTTAAAGGCCTGGCACAGTTTATATCCCGGCGAAGTGCGGGTTAGCATCGATGTGGAACCCCAAAATATGATGTAAAAGTAATTTAAATATACAGACACTTTTTGAGGAGGTATCAGCGTGGCAGTTTATAGTATTGTGGAGATTGGGGATGAAGTTCTTAGAGAGCAGGCTAAACCTGTAACCAAAATTAATGAAAATATCATCAAACTACTAACAAATATGGCGGATACTTTGTATGCTGCTGATGGAGTAGGTTTAGCAGCTCCCCAGATTGGGATCTCTAAACGAATCATTGTAGTCGATGTCGGCGATGGTCTGATGGAAATGATTAATCCCGAAGTAATTGCTTGTGAAGGTGAAGCTACGGAAACAGAAGGCTGTTTAAGCATTCCTGGGTTTGGTGG
>CAZKEO010000586.1:0-1609 GCA_964551785.1 uncultured Eubacteriales bacterium
AATAAGTTTAGGCTGGGGAGTAATATTGTTCTGGTTCGGGGGACTACTATTTAGTTTAATGCTGGTAATTGTACTTCTGCTGGGGGATCAGTGGATTCACCGGGAGTGGGACAAAGTTCCTTTAATCAGTCGGCTTTTGCAGCTTTTCCTTCCCTGGGTGCCGTTACTATTGCTGTGGCTCTATAAGTTACTTTATCAAGTTGGTGGTTACTATTTTAAGTTTATTTTAGGTATTTTAGCTTTCTTTGCCTTAGTGGTAACTGGAATAAATATATACCGTTCATTATGGTCAGCCCTAGTTAACCTCCAGTCTCGTCATCCCAAAATGGGTGGTGGACAACTACTACTGCTTATTTCTGTGGTTATTGTTTATACCATTACGGCAATTGTTAGCCTTTTTAGTGTGGCTTATGCTATGGTGAGCTATCTGGACGGGCCCTCAGGGGGGAACTATATTATGGATAGTGATCATGGACAGTATCGGCTAGAGGCTTGGAATCTCAGGACGTTTTTTTATTTTAGTTCGGTAACCTATTTTTCCCTCGGCTATGGAGATTATCTACCTAGGGGGACGGTGATGATTGCCTTTGTTTATTTAGAATCACTATTGGGTTATATTAACTCAGGGATAATGATTGCTTATGCTTTTAATCTTTTTACCAAACTAAACAGGTAATTGTTTATTTAAAGCCCTAAGGAGGTTTTTCAGGCCTTAGATAGAATTATATTGAGAAATTCACTCTTGCTTACACCAGAGCAGACTGTTGAAAAACCCGTATAGCACGAAGACAGGTTTGCCAAGGCCACAGGCGTACTCTTTGTACGTCGAGGACCTTGTCAAACCTGACGATAAAGCTAGACGGGGAATTTCAACAGCCTGCAGGATCTTGGCAAAGCTGGCGACAGCTAGGCGGGGAATTTTAACAGCCTGCGTCGAGGGCGGATAAGTTACCTAACAAATCTAATAACTGCTGCCAAGGGGCGGTCTTTTGCTTACGAAGGAAGATAAACGCTGTTCGAACCTGCTCGCGGGGAAAATCTTTTAATTCCACCCACTGGGTGTTACCTTCAGGTCGGTGTTTTAGCCATAGCTGAAGTACATCCAGTAGAGTGGCATCATGTTTTTCGGCGTAACAAAAGGTATAATAGGTATAAACAGCATCCCGCAGCATCGGGTCCGCCTGTTGCCAGGTGTCCCAAGTTTGGTTGTCTGCGTCCAAGCCTATATGGGCAATCCCAGCGGTGAGAAAGTAAACAATCATCAGATGGATTAGTCGGTCTTTAGAGATGGCGAAATCATCAGCAACCTTAGTGAGTACCGGGTTATAGATGGTAATTTGACCATCCTGATATTGGCCTAAAGCAATTGCCGGGAGGGGGCGCCCGTCAGGAAAGCGATAACGCTGTAACAGCTCTCGGATGGCATGTTCTAGCTGCATAATCTTGGTGGAAAGCTGCTCAATATCCTTCCAAGAGTCAGCTAATAGTAGTAGTGGGACCTCCGGAGGTTCGGGTAATTTGCGGGTCTCCCAATCCTCAAAGAACTTGTTACGACGGCCGAACAGGTTTTGAGCGAGTCGCTGTTCTTCTCTGAGGGCGGCAAGGCTCC
>CAZKEO010000587.1:0-1608 GCA_964551785.1 uncultured Eubacteriales bacterium
GCCAGTCTAATGCTCCTCTTGTTTAAGGTCTTCCCTTATCCGCAAGTATTCTTCACGGGTAATTTCACCGCGGACATAACGTTCCTTTAAAATGCTCAGGGCATCGTGTGGTGGTGTGTTGGATGAAACATTTTTGAGCTGCTGATTACTACCTGCTTGGAAGAGTCTCCGAAAAATTAAATATCCTAAAAAACTAATTATATAAATAACCAGGAGATTAATTAACAGCATAATCACCATGTTCCAATGCATGCCCATGCCAAAGCCCCACATCATAACCCTCACTCCTTTACAAACCCTCGTATAAGTCCTACTCTAATGTAAAAAGGGGGGATAGCTGCCCATCCCCCTGGTTAACTTAAATTCCTTGTGTTGATCCAGTAGTGCCAGCACCAGTTACTGTGGAACAACCTCCGCCAAATTGACCGCCCATCCGGCCAAAGCCACGGCCTTCCCCACCAGCTTGGGCTTGGGGACAATTACCACAGCCACCTGCTCCAGGGACCATTGCTGTGGGGTTTTGTTCAATATACTCTTGACGTTGGTCAATATTTTTTTGAATAGTTGTACCCTGCTCTTTAGTGATTTGACCTGCATCTACATACTTCTGAACTAGCTGTTTACGAAGAGCCGTAATTTGTTTTTGTGTTTCCGAGATTTCTTTTTTCTGAACATCTGTGATGGCTGCAAACGCTGGTATTGCAAAAGCGATTACCAGTACTACGGTTAGGGCAATTAATAGTTTTTTTGACATTGTTCATCCTCCTCTTATGTATGGTCGGGGTTCTCACACCCACTTCCTGCTTACAATATATCAGGAGTTTTTGTCAACGCTTTGGCTAATTTATGACTTTTTTGTGAACTCTGTCTTTTCTTTATCATTTATCTATTTCATTTAGCGTTTGGACAATTTCTTTGCTCACCTCAGCATTACTCTCTGCAGCTAAGGCTGCTACTAGCATTGCTCTTACCTGCTGACCACCTAGCTGTCCTAGTGACCAGGCGGCATGACCGCGAAGCTCTGGACGGGGGTCATGAAGAGCCTCTTGTAGGAGGGGAATTACCGCTATGTTGCCCGAGTTACCTAAGGCAATGATGGCATTGCGTTGTAATAATTTTTTCCCTCGCCAACCGGCAGTAGTTTGAGCATAGCTATGGGCAAACTCACGGTTAGTTAACTTCAAGAAATTATCTAAAAGTGGCTCTGACACCACAGTCGACCCTAATGCCTGGTGCTGAAATTCTTGATGGTTTCCTGGCTTGGCCAGTTTATTTTGGGGACAGACTTGTTGACAAATATCACAACCGTAGATTTGGCTCCCCATGGCTTTCCGTAAATCACGACTAATGTAGCCTGGTGCTTGTGTCAGATAAGAAATACAACGATATGCATTTAAATGATAGGGTTCCTCCAACGCGCCAGTTGGGCATGCCTGCATACAAAGGCTACAGGTTCCACAATTGCCCTCCAGCGGTTGATCTGGTTCAAGTAAAAGATCTACCAGAATGGTACCTAAGACTAGCCAGGAACCGAACTGGGGATTGATGAGATTACAATTGTGACCATACCACCCTAAGCCAGCCCGCCAGGCTACTGCCCGATCCGGC
>CAZKEO010000588.1:0-1598 GCA_964551785.1 uncultured Eubacteriales bacterium
CAAAGTAGCGATTCAGGGAGGTTAATACTGTGGGGGGAAGACAATGACTATTTTACGCTATACTGAAATCTTTTTAGCCTACAGCAACCAATACCTGAAGACACTCTTGGCTTATCGGGGTGATTTTCTAGCCCAGTTTTTATCGGATTTAATTTCGCAAGCGATGAATCTGGTCTTAATTTTGGTCATTTTCAATCATATTCCGCTCCTTGCTGGTTGGAGTATGGGCGAAATGTTATTCCTGTATGGTTATTTTCTAATTGCTTATGCCTTTTTTAATGTCTTTTTCAGCAATCTCTTTGATGTACCGGAAAAATATATCCTGCAGGGGCAACTTGACCGCATTCTAACTCGTCCAGTGAACAGCCTGTTTCAAGTCTTGGTAGAACAACTACAATTAGAGTCACTCTTAAGTATAGTTACCGGGCTAGGGGTTTTGGCTTACGCCATCGAGTTGTTAGACTGGGAATTGATGTGGTGGGATCTGCCGCTAGGACTGATCTTAGTGCTAGGTTCAACCTTAATTTATGGTGGCATCTATATTATGTTGGCGAGCTTAGCCTTTTGGTTTGAGGGTAATGTTGCCCTAATGCCTACTGTCTATAATCTTTCGGTGTATGGACGTTATCCGGTGACGGTATATAAGGGTTTAATCCGCTTTATACTAACTTGGGTGTTGCCCTTTGCTTTTACTGGTTTTTATCCGGCTAGCTTACTGCTGAGACGGACGGAATTTTATTTCTATGGTTGGTTAACCCCCTTTATCGGACTGCTGGTCTTTGCACTGGGTGCAACAGTCTGGTTTCTGGGAACTCGCCGTTATACAGGGGCTGGGAACTGAATTATGACCTGAGGTGTAATATGTTTAATGAGCTTCCTTTTGAGCATTATTTAAGTCAATATTTTAATTTTACCACTTTCCGTCCTGGCCAAAGAGAAGTAATCGAAGAAGTAGTGGCGGGAGACAAGGACATTTTGGCAATTATGCCAACTGGTCGGGGTAAATCACTCTGCTATCAGTTGTCAGGCTTACTGTTGCCAGGAATCACGCTAATCATCTCACCACTGGTTGCGCTGATGAAAGACCAAGTGGATAGCTTGGTGAGCATTGGCATCGATCAGGCGACCTTTCTGAACAGCCAAATTAACCTCGGGGAACAAAGAAAACGGCTCCAAGCTATTGTCCAGGGGCAGTATAAGTTGGTTTATGTAGCACCAGAGCGGCTACGCAACCAAGCCTTCATGGAAATGATTCAACAGGTTCAGGTTGCTCTGCTAGTGGTGGATGAGGCTCACTGTGTGTCACAGTGGGGTCATGATTTTCGACCTGACTATTTGTGGATTCGCCAGTTTGTCAGCAGTTTAGCTGAACTGCCCAGATTAATGGCGCTGACTGCTACGGCGACACCTAATGTCCAAGCAGATATCCTCAAGCAATTAGGGATTCTTCAGGCCAAAAAGATAGTCAGTAGTAGCCACCGTCACAACTTATGCTATCAAGTCAACCATGTTCATTCTGATACCGAAAAAAGGTTGGCTTTGGCAAAACTGGTCACGCAAGCGTCGGATAGGGTTGGGGGTGCTGTAAGCGGGCTAAA
>CAZKEO010000589.1:0-1587 GCA_964551785.1 uncultured Eubacteriales bacterium
AACTGCCGCCGCCCCCAGCCTGCTGGCTATAGTGCGGTCAAAGGCAGTAGGTGTACCACCTCTTTGGATATGCCCCAAAATTGTCACTTTGGTATCAAAACCAGTCTTTTCCTGAATCTGTTTGCAAATTTCCATTCCACTGCCCGCTCCTTCAGCAACTACAATGATACTGTGGAGTTTACCCCGGTTATGACCCCGCTCAAGCTTTTCAATGACCTCGTTAATTGTAACCTTGATTTCCGGTATCAGAATGGATTCCGCCCCTCCTGCCAGTCCGGCCTCCAAAGCAATAAATCCAGAATTGCGGCCCATTACTTCTATGATATAAGTCCTTTCATGGGAAGTAGCAGTGTCCCTAATCTTATTAATGGCATCCACCACATTGTTAACTGCAGTATCAAACCCAATGCAGTAATCAGTACAGGCAATGTCATTATCAATTGTTGCCGGCACACCCACAAAATTAATTCCATGTTCTTCATTTAAGACACTGGCTCCCCTAAAAGAGCCATCGCCACCAATCACAACAAGCCCTTCAATGCCTTCAGCTTTAAGGTTTTCCGAAGCTTTCTTCCGCCCTTCAACAGTCTTAAAACTCTCAGACCTAGCAGTTAAAAGAATAGTTCCGCCCCTCTGGATAATATCAGCCACAGAACTCAGGTTCATTGTCCTAAACTCACCATTAACCAAACCAGAAAATCCGCGTCTAATACCGACCACCTCGATACCGCGATAAATTGCGTTTCTGACCACAGCCCGTATAGCTGCATTCATTCCTGGCGCATCCCCGCCGCTGGTCAAGACACCGATTTTTTTCAATTTCATATCCCCCTTAGAAAAGTAGTGGCCAGCGGCCACTAATATTCTATCCTGATATAAAATGTCCTATGCTCCGAAATTTTTCGTATCGCTTCTCCAGAAGTAATTCAGTAGGCTGCTTTTTTAAAATATTTAGAGCCTTTTGGATGCTTTTGCTCAAAGTTTTGGCCATTTCCTGCGGGTTTTTATGTGCACCACCCAGTGGCTCACTTAATACTTCATCTATAACTTTTAATTCATCCAAATCAGCAGCAGTTAATTTCATTACTTCCGCAGCTTCCTGGGCTCTGCTAGCATCCTTCCACAATATCGTGGCATAGGTTTCAGGAGTACTGATTGAATATATGGAGTTCTCCAGCATTATCACATGATCTCCAACAGCAATTGCCAAAGCACCGCCGCTGCCGCCTTCACCAATAATAGTAGCTATAACTGGTACTTTCAGTGTCATCATCCGGGTAAGATTAGCGGCTATGGCCTGAGCCTGACCACGCTCTTCAGCCCTTACTCCAGGGTCTGCCCCAGGTGTATCAATAAAAGTAATAATCGGGCGGCCAAATTTCTCTGACTGCTCCATTAACCTAAGAGCTTTCCTGTATCCCTCGGGGTGAGGCATGCCAAAATTCCTGGCCAAATTTTCTTTAGTATCTTTTCCTTTAACATGACCAATAACTGTAACAGGTTGTCCGTTAAATCTGGCAATCCCGCCAATAACAGCGGGATCATCACCAAAACACCGGTCACCATAGCGGTTGCCGTGTTGATCAT
>CAZKEO010000590.1:0-1587 GCA_964551785.1 uncultured Eubacteriales bacterium
GATTACTAAAGAGAAAACCTATTTGGAGCTAAAAGAAACCTGTGAGCTTCAACCTGTTACTGATGATATGGCTTTATGTCACCCTTCGATACAAAATGGCAGCAAAAAGCTCGTGGTAAAGGATGCAGAGCAGGGATGGTTCTTAAGAATCAATCATATAAATAAATATGGTACGGATCCACATTATGAAAAGCTTTGTATTCACCCTAAGGAGCCATTGATATTTTTGAATCTTCAAGGAACACCGGATTCTACTTGTCTTATTTGGGAGCATACAATGGATGAATCAGGTAAGCCATGTCCGAATCCTAGAGTAGTAATGCCTAGAGAGTTTGTCCCGGATATTGTAAATGATCCGGTTGAAATTGATGTCAGGAGCTTTGGAGTTAGAACTCCACCCTGTACTAAAGAAAAACCAACCTATGGAATAATGGGGATGTTTCATATATTGCCTCCAAGCCTTGCTTGGCTGTGGAGATTGGTTGCACCTAGAGGCTATGATAACCCAAGCATTACAGACAGCGAGGGTATGAGTAGTGAGGGTGTAGGAACCTACTGGCCTTTTGCCACAGGGAAAATGGTAGACCAGGCAAATCTTTTGCTTGATCAAATTGTAACTGCCAGTGGAACCCGTTATATTCTGATACCAAATCAACACGTTGGAGCTTATAAGGTCAGCTTTATGCCACAGTGGGTTTCGAGAGAATATCTCGCAAGAAGAGGAAGTGCTAAATTCAGACCGGAGCAGCTTATTGAATCAAGATGCTCACTATTAGGGTATTCCCTTGAGTCCTTGAAGGTTGACGGGACCTTTTTAGCAAAAGGCTTCTTACAGCCAAATCTTCAGCCTGAGGTGGGTAATGAAGGATATGACGCCGGTGCTAAGATTCTTAGTGATTTCTTCAAAAGAGAGCTTGCTAAGTATTTGACACCGGAACTGAGACCTCTTGGAAGGCAGATCATTGAATGCTGTCTTAGAGATGGTAAAATAGAAGAGTATCTGGAGCATATACCTATGAAAATGTAATACTGTAATTAAAAACCCCTGCTGTTAATTGCAACGGCAGGGGTTTTCTTTTCCGTTTGATTTATACCCGGTAACCACAAACAGCGGCGATGGGATCGCCGTTACAAAATCCTGCCACGAAAAAGCAGCCAACTCGCCCGGCCATTGTTCTGTGATGGCTTCCGGTTTAGTGAAAAATTCCTTTTTCATATCGCCGATTCCTCCTCTGTTCTGCCAAATGAGTTTAGAATCTTCACGCGTTTTACCGCGAAATAACCCAGCCAGTTTTTTATTGCAACACGGGAAGCCTCTGTATCCACACCCCAATTGAAATTCGGCGGCCAATATCCATCGGTAGTTAAAGTTCTTTCCCAATAATCCAGATTGCTTGGGATATCATCCGCCAGCAACCCATACCAACAGGAATCCGGGAAGTTCACCAAGTCTAACGGCTGTGCCACATATTCCGTCCATTTGCGCGAATCAGTACAGACGCTTTTCAATATGCGTTGCTCCATGGCTTCAATCACTTTCTGCGTAATGAGCGGCGATTGTTTCTCTGTCAGCACAAGGAACAACCT
>CAZKEO010000591.1:0-1584 GCA_964551785.1 uncultured Eubacteriales bacterium
AATTGCTGTATCTAAAAAGCCAAAGCCCGAAACTAAAGGTGGCGTTCATGGGAATATCAGGTTTAATGAGGAACGTGACGGAGATTTAAGAGTTTCAGGGATGGCTGCTTTTAAAGAAGACAAATTTATAGGCTGGCTGGATGATAAAGAGAGTCTTGGCTTAAGATGGATTACCGGAAAGAACACCAAAGCTTATGAAACCTCTGAAATATCCGGTAAAGCTGATACAGCAAATATCTTATATTATCGGATTAATAAATCAACAAGTAAGATCAAAGCTAAAATGGATAAAGGTAAGCCGGTTATTCATGTGGATGTCCAAGTAATTGCTAATTTGAGGAAATATTACAGTAATAAGGGTTCTGATTATTTATCACCCAAAGAACTAAAGGTTATAGAAAAGAAACTGTCTGACAACATTCGTTTAGATATGGAGGCTGCCCTTAAGAAAGGCCAAAAAGAATTCAAATCAGATATTTTCGGCTTCGGCTTCAGCTTTTTCAGGAAGTTCCCAAAATTATGGCAAACTGAATACGAGAGAAAATGGAAGGACATTTTTCCCGACATACCGGTAACTATCAGTGTTGAGGCCAAAGTAATCAATACTGGCACAAATATTAGAGAGTTGCCATTAAAATAGCATAACCTGTACAAAACAGTAAAAACTATCTGCTAATAGGTATTTGGTACATACTTCGCAAAATCTGACTACTGGAGGAATGTTGCTTGGAAAATACGCACAATTTTTATATGCCCAGGACTAATTTAGTTGGAGTTGGTTCGATTAAGGACCTCCCTAATGAATTAATGAGTCACAAGCTAAGTAAAGCTCTAATTGTCACTGACAAGAACATGATTAAATTGGGCTATGTTGAGAATATCGAAAAAATTCTCAAAGCTTTGTTTATTGCTTATGATATTTTTGACGGTGTCCTGCATCCCAATCCCACCGTATCCTTTGTGGAGGACGGCTTAAGCTATCTGGAAAAAGGCATTAACCTGCTAAAAAGAGACTATGATTTTATTATCTCAATTGGTGGTGGAACATGCCATGATTGTGCTAAAGGAATAGCTATTGTAGCTACCAATGGAGGTTCGATTATTGACTATGAAGGTTGGAATAAGGTCACCAAACCAATTATTCCGGTCATTTGCATCAACACTACCGGCGGGTCTGGCGCGGAAGTGACTATGTTTGCTGTAATCACAGAAAACACCAGAGGAGTAAAAATGGTGCTCGGTTCACCGTTCATAATGCCAGTGCTTTCTGTTAATGATCCCATCTTTATGTCCAGCATGCCTAAAGAAGGAACTGCCAGTTGCGGAATTGATGTGATTACCCATTGTTTTGAAGCATATGTGTCAACCGAAGCTTCTCCGCTTACCGATGCTTTAGCTCTCGAGGCCTTAAAATTAACTTATGATTACCTCCCACGGGCTTATGAGAAGGGTAATGATCTGGAAGCCAGGGAAAAGATGATGTTCGCAGGTATGATGGGCGGAATAGTTTTAAATAATGCTGGCTTAGGCTATGTTCAATCCATGTCCCATCAGTTAGGTGGGCACTATAACCAAACCCATGGG
>CAZKEO010000592.1:0-1572 GCA_964551785.1 uncultured Eubacteriales bacterium
CACCCTAAAAAAACTATTTGAGGGAAAACAAATTACGGATGCTGCTGCCGATAGCCGCGTTTTTGATTTGGCTCACGAAATTAGAAATTACTATTTGGTTAAAAACCAACAAGATAAAGCAATTCCGAAATTATCAACGCCAGACGCAATTCATTTGGCAACTGCAATTCTTTACGGCGCAACAGAGTTTCATACTTTTGATGGGGCAACCAAAAATGGGGGCATGGGAAAGTTATTAAAGCTTAGCGGAAATGTCGCTGGACATCCTTTAAAAGTATGCAAACCAGTAGCCGCTCAATTTAAGCTCAACTTTGGGCAGCAGATTGAAGTTTGAGAAGTCGATGAAAATAGCGAAGAGTAATCCATCAGCGCCATCTCAAGAATTTGATAATCTGCTACGACGCATGTTAACTAATACACCTTCACAAAACCATCGGAACCTACCAAAGTAGAACTAGCGGATCCCATCACACCTCCTGTGACTCCACAAGCCCCGACCGTGGTGACTTCACCAGCTAAACATAAGCGATTCTAACGCGAAGACTAATACCTTTTGGTTAGTTCTACATACGAAGCTTGTATCTAGATATACTGTTTATTCCTAATACTCTAGGAGAGTAGTTGCTATGTGTAAATGCCATAATCTTTTTCTTCCTCTGTTGACTATATTGGTTGGTCTATTGCTACTGGCATCTAACTATGGTTACGTTGATGGTTATCATGTACAAGCTTGGTGGCCGATCCTGTTGGTGATTGTTGGTGCATTTAAACTTGTCAAACAGTTTTGCTGTAGTAAGAACTCTTGTGATTCAACTAAAGGTAGCCTTAAATAAGGGTAAATAAAAAAACCAATAAGGTATAGATTGGTTAAATATAAGATCAATTTTGTATATGTTGTTTTCTCCTGAAAACAACATTATTCATCTCTTAATGCTTATTGATGTGCAGACCTCCTCTAACTCTACCGCTGCATAATGAGTTGAATCGATAACGCATCAGAAGCTGGCATTCTCAAGCTTTCTCTCCCTAGTTTTTGAGAGCCTGTAGGTAACACCACTAAGATCTTTCCTCCCGTAGGAGGAGATGGAGTTTGCCAAAGTTTTAAAAAATGGGCTTTACTGAGTAAACGATTCCCCCAAGAAGGATCACCCAGCCATACGAAATCCTTAGAAGTTCCCAGTAGAACGGTAAAGTGCGTCTTGTCCTCTAACCGAAGATAAGCAATCACCGGTACTTGTAACTGAGCTAATTGCTCAAATGAGACAGCTAGCCCCTGTGCTTTAAATCCCAATGATGGTAATACCCCAGCCATCTCTTTAAAAGAAGTCATCCCATCTTGGATATTCATTGCTTGTAGCAACTGTAATTCGGTTGCCTGGTTACCATAGAGGTGCAAAATAGTGGCTAAAGCGGCTGCCCCACAAGAATAGTCAAAACCCTGTTTCACAATCCCCTGGTCTCGCCTTGCTTTCCAGGAGGTGATGGGTAATGGACCAAATGCAGCAGTTGGAGTGTCTAGAATACCAATTGCATGAACATCCCAAGATTGCCAACAGAGTAATAAGACCAGAA
>CAZKEO010000593.1:0-1570 GCA_964551785.1 uncultured Eubacteriales bacterium
ATCCCTATATCGGTGACAGCCTACAGCAAATGATGGCTGAAGGTGTGGAAAAAGTGATTGGGCTAAGTTTAGCACCCTTTTATTCTAGGGTTAGTACAGGTGCTTATATTCAGGAAATTGAACGGGTGCTTAGCCACCAAGAGATTACTTTACAAGTGAAAATAGCACGGGATTGGTATAACCACCCCCTGTTTATCGACGCTCTAGCCGAACGAGTCAATGAGGCCTTAGCAACCTATCCAGAAGACAATCGAGCAAATCTACAGGTCATCTTTAGTGCCCATAGTCTGCCGGTTAGCCATATTCAAGATGGTGACCCCTATGTCGACCAGATTCAGGCCACCATCCAGAGTTTGTTAAAACAAACTGGGCCACTTAATTGGCAACTAGCTTACCAGAGTAAAGGTGGCGGTCAGGGGGTCTGGCTGGGTCCAGAAGTAGAAGAGGTTCTCGATCAGCTCGCTACTCAAGATCAACGAGATGTACTCCTGGTACCGATCGGCTTTGTGTCTGACCATATAGAAACCCTTTATGACATTGATAGTGCCATTAAAGAACATGCCTTGTCAAAAGGCATCAGTTTTAATAGGACTTTAGCGCTCAACACCTCTCCAAAATTTATTGAAGCATTAGCGGCTATAGCCCGTCGGGAATTCTAACCAGATGAGGTGATCCTTTTGAAAAAAGTAGTGATTATTGGAGCAGGAGCCGCCGGGTTAACTGCTGCCTATACTATCCACGAAAAGGCCAAACAAACTGGACAACAGCTCGACTATCTCTTGGTTGAAAAAGATCAGCATTTTGGTGGCAAAATGTTTACTGAACAAGCAGGTGGGTATCGGATTGAAGCTGGACCAGATTGCTTTATTGCCGAAAAACCTGCCGTGCTTCAATTAAGCAGCAAGCTCGGTGTCGAAGACCGCGTGCTGAACAGTAATGAAAATAATAAGGGTACTTTTGTTTACTCAGGAGGAAGATTGCATAAACTTCCCGATGGCTTAATGTTAATGATACCAACCAAAATCCTGCCCTTTGCCTTAAGCCCGTTAATTTCTTGGCCAGGCAAACTTCGCATGGGCTTAGACTTGATTTTGCCCAAAAAGCAGGGTGATTTCGATGAAACGCTAGGCGACTTTGTTAATCGGCGCTTAGGCCAAGAAGCCTTAGATAAAATAGCTGAGCCCCTGATTGGGGGGATTCATGGTGGTAACCCTGAAACTATGAGTTTGAAGGCGAGTTTTCCACGTTTTCTCACGATGGAGCAAAACTATGGTAGTTTAATCCTTGCTATGTTAGCGGCTCGCAGAAAAACACCTCCAGCACCACCAGCCAACTCCAACAAACCGAAACGGACCTATTTTTTGAGTTTCAAAGAGGGGATGGGGGAACTTTCGGAAATTATCGGCCAACGCTTAGACCCGCAGAAAGTCTGTTTGGGTAAGGAAGTAACTAGAATCGAGCGTAAGGCTGGAGCTGATGGTAAACCACTTTATATAGTACATATTGCAGGAATGGAACCAGTTGAAGCTGAAGCAGTTATTATGGCTGCACCTGCTAATAATGTCGGAGA
>CAZKEO010000594.1:0-1566 GCA_964551785.1 uncultured Eubacteriales bacterium
AAGGACCCTGTTGGCAACATCCGTAGTGCAGGCCGTGGTGGTCTGGGGGCAGTTTTGGGCTCCAAGAAAGTTAAAGCACTTGTGATTGATGATACTGATGCTGCTGGTGTCCAAATCGCTCAACCAGAGAAGTTCAGGGAAGCAGCTAAAGTATTTACCAAGGGCCTATTGGATCATCCGGTCACTGGCCAAGGTCTGCCTACTTATGGTACTGCTATCCTGGTTAACATTTTGAATGAAGCAGGTGGTTTGCCTACTAAAAACTTTAGAACCGGACGCTTCGACGGCGCGAACAAAATTAGTGGGGAAGCTCTGCACGACACCATTGTAGCTCGTAAAGGCAAGCCTACTCATGGTTGCCATGCAGGTTGTGTAATCCGGTGCTCCCAGGTTTATAACGATGCCCAAGGTGAGTATGTAACTGCTGGCTTTGAGTATGAAACTATCTGGGGCTTTGGGGCACATTGCTGTATCGACGATTTGGATGCTATTGCTCAAGCGGACCGTATTTGTGACGATATTGTGATTGATAGCATTGAAACCGCAGTTACGACAGGGATAGCGATGGAAGCGGGAGTGTTGCCTTTTGGCGATGGATCAGGAATGCTGAAGTTACTGAAGGAAATTGAGCAAGGAACTCCGCTGGGTCGGATTATCGGAAACGGTGCTGACTTTACAGGGAAAGCTTTTGGAATAAGTCGTATCCCTACTGTTAAAGGACAAGCAATCCCAGCTTATGATCCTCGGGCCGTTAAAGGTGTAGGTATTACTTATGCTACTACTACTCAAGGTGCAGATCATACTGCTGGTTACTCTGTTGCCACCAACATCCTAAAAGTTGGCGGCTATGTAAATCCGCTTGAAAAAACAGGCCAGGTAGAGCTCTCCCGAAATCTGCAAATCGCTACTGCTGCTGTAGATAGTACTGGTCTTTGTCTCTTTGTTGCCTTCTGTATTCTCGATGATGCTGCGGCCTTCCAGGCAATCATTGATATGCTGAATGCGCAGTATGACCTAACTCTAACCGGTGATGATGTTACCGAATTAGGCAAGACTGTGCTTCGGATGGAGCGTAAATTTAATGCAGCTGCAGGTTTCACCAAAGTTCATGACCGGCTCCCTGAGTTCTTCCGCGAAGAAGCAGCTCCTCATAACACTACTTGGGATTTCACAGACGAAGAAATTGATGAGCTATATAATTTCTAATTAGCAACCCAGCATAGTTTTTAAACTAACAAAGCCGGAGCTTATCATAGCACCGGCTTTGTCTTGCCCAAGGAACCTACGGGGGCGGCATGGACTAGACACTCCCTTGAGCAACCTGAGCGATTTTGGGAGATCCTAGCTTTAAATGGGAAGATATACCCAGTCCAATTTTTCTGATGCGGTCCTTTAAACACGCCTGAATTATGCCCAGGGCGGGTACCTGTTCCAGTTTAGAAGCTTCTCACGGAGAGAATAGTAGCTCTTAGCGTAAATGGGCAATACAAAGCACCCCGAACGGCAGGACGCCGTTCGCCTTTGCGGTGGACACGGACGTCCACTCGCAAAGGTTTGGGTGCTTTT
>CAZKEO010000595.1:0-1545 GCA_964551785.1 uncultured Eubacteriales bacterium
AACAACATTTCGTCCTTTCCAGCAGTGCCTACCTTAAACAAGACATGCTCAATCCCAACAGCAGCCACTTGTTCGGGGTTAATCTCAAAATGGCAAGGTTGCTTCATTAGGGTTTTGGCTAAGTTCACAACTTTAGGAGGTAGCGTAGCCGAGAATAGCAAGTATTGCATCTGGCGCTTCATCTTTTGGACAATACCTTCGATATCTTCTCGAAAACCCATTTCCAGCATAGTATCAGCTTCGTCAATAACTATGCATTTAGCTGTATGGGCAGCTAGTTTGTTCTGATTAATTAAATCTAACACACGGCCCGGTGTTCCTACCACAATATGCGGATTATTCTTGAGGCGTTGAATCTGGCGATTAATGTCTACCCCGCCCTGAATCAGGAGCACATCAAGATCACTACCCTTACTTAACTGCTCAATATTAGCCGCAATCTGATTACTTAACTCTCTACTAGGTGCCAGGATTAGGGCTTGCACTTGTTTCCTGGGAGTATAAATGCGCTGCAAAATAGGGAGCAGGTAAGCTAAAGTCTTTCCTGTCCCTGTTTGGGATTGCCCTATTACATCTTTACCTTGCATAATAGCTGGTATCGCTTTTTGTTGAATAGGGGTAGGCTGAGTAATTCTCATTTTTTTCAGCGCTTCATACAAAAAACCATGTAGTTGAAATTGTTCAAACGGGTGGTTCATCAGCATTGCTCCCTTTGGATAATATTCTTAGTACATAGCTGCTAATTGTTTCGCTACGTCCTCATTTTCCAAGTATTCGTCAAAAGTCATTTGCTTATCCACTAGTCCGTTCGGAGTTATTTCGATAATCCGGTTAGCAATAGTTTGGATAAATTGATGGTCATGGGATACAAATAGGATGGTTCCTGAAAAGTTAATTAAGCCATTATTTAGGGCTGTAATCGACTCCAAGTCCAAGTGGTTGGTAGGTTCATCTAAGAGCAAGACATTAGCTGCACTGAGCATCATTCTGGACAGCATACAGCGTACCTTCTCACCACCAGATAGGACATTAGCTTCTTTTAACGCTTCATCCCCGGAAAACAGCATTCTTCCCAAAAAGCCTCGTACAAAGGATTCTTCTTGTTCTTTCGAGAACTGACGCAGCCATTCCACTAAATTTAAGTTTGTATCAAAATAGTGGGCATTATCTTTTGGAAAATAAGCCTGAGAGGTAGTTACACCCCAACTAAATTCTCCACTGTCTGCCTCAAGCTCACCCATCAAAATTTGAAATAAAGTCGTTTTAGCTAAGCCATTAGGACCAACTAAAGCAATCTTATCTCCTTTATTAACTGTAAAACTAACCTTATCCAGCACCAATTCGCCATCAATGCTTTTTGTAAGATCCGTTACACTTAATAAATTGTTACCAGCTTCGCGCTCCGGCTTAAAATCAATGTAAGGATATTTCCTTGTAGAAGGCTTAATGTCATCCAAGGTCAACTTATCCAGCTGCTTTTTCCGAGAGGTAGCTTGCTTTGCCTTAGAAGCATTGGAACTGAAGCGTTCAATAAACTTCTGCAAA
>CAZKEO010000596.1:0-1526 GCA_964551785.1 uncultured Eubacteriales bacterium
TTGAGTTGTTCCTCTTTTACGGAGCCTACTGCACCAGTTACATCCGATTTTTTTCTCGTTCCGTAACCTACCACCACGACATCGTCCAGATTTACGCCTTCGGCAGGAACCAGTTTGATGCTTAAAGGCGTGGCACCCGACCCTGCCGCACGTGTTTGTGTGGTATAACCGATATAACTAAAGGAGAGTTGCTCGGTAGCACTCTCTACTTCAATGCTGAACCTACCAACAGCATCTGTTACAGTTGACTTATTGGATTTCAACGCTTTTATCCCCACTCCCGGTACAGGTTGCGAGTTTTCGTCCAGCACTGTTCCGCTGATGATTATTTTTTGTGATACCCCCTGAAAGAAAAAAGAAGCATGGGAATGGGTAAGAGAGCTCATTCGCTCCGAACTGGCCGCGAAAGCCTTTATTCCCGTTAGACAGAGCATAGGAAGCCCTGCCAGAACTAAGTGTTTGATTTTCATTTTGTTATTTTTAGGTTAGTAATTTTAATAGGCATTGGGATATGCCTGCCGCTGCAGCATCAATGGTTCATAATGGCGGATGCCTTGCAGCCATGGGTATTGGATAACACTAAAGCGTTTTAATTATTTAGCATCATAGGGCTAAGTTGGCTTATTTGTTCATGGGCTTTGGATTAAGGATGAATATTTGGGTTAGTTACAGACAACTAGTAATACGTTTTACTAATTGTTTTAAAAAAGGTAATCAAGGCCGGTTTGCCCCTGGTTTCGCGATGTATCCCTTGAATTGGATTGCCCATAGTTCGGCCCTCCCTTGAAGATCAAAGGCTCTAAATCATCAAAAAATCATAAGCTAATACGTTTTACACTTTGATCAAGGGTAATTCATTAAGAAATTGAGGATGTTCATATTCGGTTATATTTAGGTTGGCTAATAGTTTCAATAAAGTATCAGGCTCGAACTAATACGTTTTACTAAATCAATATTAAAGAATAAATCCTAAATTTCAAACAATATCTGAAACTAAATGTGATTGAGCTGATTAGGGTATTTAGGTCACTTTAAGGAAGCGCATGATCAGCTTAGCCGTTCTTTCTGATGCACCTGCGGTCCCCATCTTACCAGATAATTCGACGTAATCCTGCAACATTTGTCCGCGTTCAGCTCCTTCCAAAATCTTTTTTAGCTCAGCGCTGATCTGTAAGGTGTTACAGTCCTGCTGAATGAGTTCTGTGACCACCTTTCGGTCCATGATCAGGTTGACCAGAGAAATAAAGCGGATTTTGACCAGCATTCTGGCAATGGAAACAGAAATCGCCCCTCCCCTGTATACCACGACCTGTGGCACATGAAACAGGGCCGTTTCCAAGGTAGCTGTACCTGAGGCCACAACAGCAGCTTTTGCCACGTGGAGCAACTGATAGGTTTGGCCGAAAACAAGCGTCACATTTTCCGAATGGATAAACTGCCGGTAATAAGCTTCTTCGAAGCTCGGTGCTGCCGCTACCACAAACTGCTGTTCAGGAAAAGCAGCTGTTATGCTTAGCATATCCGGC